>JBBSBO010000545.1:0-2939 GCA_038251215.1 Caldilineales bacterium | reverse complement strand
CGATGTGTGGCCTACGCAGGAGGAAGTGCGCAACGCCGTCCGCCGCAGCCTGAAGCCGGCGATGTTCCGCGAGGAATACGCCGACGTCTTCAGCGGCAACGAGCAGTTCAACGCCATTCCGGTGGCGGGCGGCGCGCTCTTCGACTGGCAGGCGGACAGCACCTATATCAAGGAGCCGCCCTTCTTCCACATCGGCCTGGATCTGTCGCCGGTCGCCCCCATCCAGGGGGCGCGGGTGCTGGCGATGATGCCCGACAGCGTCACCACCGACCACATCAGCCCCGCCGGTTCGATTGCGCCGGGCAGCCCCGCGGCCAAGTATCTATTGAGCCACGGCGTGGAGCGCGCCGAGTGGAACAGCTACGGCAGCCGCCGCGGCAACCACGAGGTAATGATGCGCGGCACCTTTGCCAACATCCGCATTAAGAACGGCATGTTGCCCGGCGTGGAAGGCGGCGTGACCAAGCACATCCCCAGCGGCGAGGTGCTGCCCATCTGGGAGGCGGCGGAGCGCTATCTGCGCGAGGGGACGCCGCTGATCATCCTGGCGGGCAAGGAGTACGGCTCCGGCTCCAGCCGCGACTGGGCGGCGAAGGGGCCGCAACTGCAAGGCGTGCGCGCCGTGATCGCCGAGAGCTTTGAGCGCATCCACCGCAGCAACTTGGTGGGCATGGGCGTGCTGCCGCTTCAGTTCATGGCGGGCCAGTCGCCGCAGAGCCTGGGGCTGAACGGCTATGAGCGCTACGACATCCTAGGGCTGAACGAAGACATCGCGCCGGGGCAGATCTACAGCGTGCGCGCCACCGCCGACAGCGGGGCCGTCACCGAGTTCGAGGCAATCAGCCGCATCGACACGCCGGTCGAGGTGGACTATTACAAGAACGGCGGCATTTTGCATACCGTCCTGCGGCGCATTGTCCGCGAGCAACTTGCATAAGTAGAAACCTGCATTGGATTAGACCAAGCGGACACTGATAAACACTGATGTAATAGATATTCACAGATCAATCTGTGCCGATCTATTTTATCCATTCAATCAGTGGCCTACTTAAACGTGAACAACCTGCGCGAGAGTAAAGACAGAAGGAACGCTGAATGACGAACGCAACCTACGAGGCGACAGGCTGGGATCTGTCCGAACTGCTGCCGGCTCCTACGGAGGAGATCATCCGCGCCCGCCTGGACCAACTGGAGCAGGCGGTGTCCGCCTTCGAGGCGCAGCGCCCGCGCCTCAGCCCGCAGATGGACCCGGCTTTGCTGGTGGAGATCGTGGGCCAGTATGAGGCGCTGGTGGAGCAGCTCTATACGCTCAGCGCCTATGGCAGCCTGTGGTTTGCGGCGGATACGCAGTCAACCGCCGCGCTGAACTTTGGTAACCGCATGCAACAGGCCTTGACCGGCATTCAGAATCGTGCGCTCTTCTTCGACCTGTGGTGGAAGTCGCTGGACGACGACGAGGCCGCGACGTTGATGCCCAGCGGCGAGCGTTATGCGGACTATCGCCACCACCTCGCCGACCTGCGGCGCACCAAGCCCTATACGCTGGCGGAGCAGGCCGAGCAGATCGTCAACATTAAAGACGCCAATGGCATGGCGGCAGTGATGACGCTGTACGACATGCTCACCAGCCGGCTGGAGTTTACGATTAAGACAGGCGAGGCGGAAGGCGAAACGCGCACGTTGACGCGCGACGTGCTGATGAGCTACGCGCATTCGCCGCGTCCGGAGCTGCGCGCCGCCGCCTACCAGGAGCTGTATCGCGTCTATGCGCAGGAGTCCAAGATTTTGGCGCAGATGTATGCTAACCGCGTGCGCGACTGGCATTCGGAGCAGGTGGAGCTGCGCGGCTATACCTCGCCGATCGCCGTGCGCAACATCGCCAATGACATTCCCGATGAGGCGGTGGATACGCTGTTGGACGTGTGCCGGCGCAATGCCGGCTTGTTCCAGCGCTATTTCCAGCTGAAGGCGGGCTGGCTGGGCGTGGACAAGCTGCGGCGCTACGACATCTACGCGCCGCTGACCGAATCCGATCGTGAGGTGGACTATGCCCGCGCCGTGCAGATGGTGCTGGACACGTTCGCCGAGTTCGAGCCGGTCATCGCCGAGCAGGCGACACGCGTCTTCGCGCAAAATCACATCGACAGCGAGGTGCGCAAGGGCAAGCGCGGCGGCGCCTTCTGCGCGACGGTGCTGCCGTCGCAGACGCCGTGGGTGCTGATGAACTTCACGGGCAAGGTGCGCGATGTGGCGACCTTGGCGCATGAGCTGGGTCACGCTATCCACAGCATGATGGCGGACGCGCACTCGGTGCTGACGCAGCACGCGGCGCTGCCCCTGGCGGAGACGGCTTCGGTCTTTGCCGAGATGCTCCTCACCGACAAGCTGTTGGAGGAGGAGAAGGATCCGCTGGTGCGCCGCGAGCTGTTGGCGACGGCGGTGGATGATATGTACGCCACGGTGATGCGCCAGGCCTACTTCGTGCGCTTCGAGCGCGACGCGCACCAGGCCATCCTCGACAACCAGTCGGCGGACGACCTTTACGTGCTGTATATGCAAAATCTCGCCGAGCAGTTCGGCGACAGCGTGGAGGTGGCGGAGGAGTTCCAGTATGAGTGGGTGAGCATTCCGCACATCTACCACACGCCCTTCTACTGCTATGCCTACAGCTTCGGGCAACTGCTGGTGTTGGCGCTCTATCGGCGCTTTCAGCAGGAGGGCGATGCGTTCAAGCCCGGCTATTTGCGTCTGTTGGCGCATGGCGGCTCGGCGCGGCCGGCTGAGATTTTGCAGGAGGCGGGCATCGACATCGCCGATGCCGCCTTCTGGCAGGGCGGCTTCGACGTGATCCGCGACATGATCGACCAGCTGGAGGCGATCCGGGTATAAAGCGGTGATTTGCCCTTTTTCTTCTTGCCGGGGGAGCGTCCGGCAGCTAT
>JBBSBO010000544.1:0-2940 GCA_038251215.1 Caldilineales bacterium | reverse complement strand
TCCAGTTGCCGGCGCGTGACGCTGCGATCGGCCAGATCGATGTCGATATAGGTTCGCATGATAGACCTCCTTCAAGAGCGAAAGGGGGGCGTCCGGATGGGTGCGCCTTGGCCTCTCGGTGAGTGCATAGAGTGATAGCCGGGCAAGTTGCTCCGCAGCGGTGCTAAACTTGCCGCGATATAGACACAACATACATACAGTATAACCACGCGTCCAGGAGCTGGCAATCACGAGCGTGTGCCCGCCGCCGGGAGAGTGGGGGGACGCAGGCGCGCCTTGCGTCGCGAATTCGCATAGTCGTTTGGTGTTCGCGATGGAGAGGGTGCCTCTAGCGAGCGCTGTGTCGTCTACGTGGAACGTACTTGAACGGCGATCGCGTGCTGGCTACAGCGTATGCCTTTGGGCCGGAGCGCCGCGTATCTTAGCTGCACAGCCGGGTTTCTTCGTTCTGTGCGCACGGCTTGCGCACGGCTATACGCAAGCCGCCGCTGGAGCTGAGCTTGGCCGCAACGCTGACTCCATAGCGTGGCGTACCGTTTGACGGCCCATTGCCGTCTAGGTTATCATAGAAATAAGTTATGAGAAGGTAACTTCTCAAAAGTAATATAGAGAAATGTTGGAGGCGAAAATGAGCGACGCAGAAATGAACGCTCTGGATGCGGAAACGCAGGCGATGATTGTGCCCGCCGGTGATTTCTCCCTGCAAGGCGGGACGGCGTTTGCGCCCTCGCGCAATCCGGCCCTAGTCTACATCGCTTCGCTCTCGTCCGGCTCGCGGCGCACCATGCGCGTGGCGCTACAGACCATCGTCGACGTGCTGCTGGGCTTTGACCCGGGCAATCCCGACGTCAACCCCAACCGCGTCGTCGACGGCCACGGTAACAGCAGCCCGATTGTCGCCTGGGATGCCTTCCCCTGGCATGAGATGGGCTATCAACACACAGCAGCGGTGCGCGCGGTATTGGTCTCGCGTTACAAAAAGCGCACTTCGGTGAAGATGCTCTCCGCCATGCGCCGCGTACTGAAGGAATGCTGGCGGCTCGGCTATATCAGCGTCGAGCGCTATCAACGCGCCGTCGATCTCGAGCGCATCAGCGGCGACGCGGTCAGCCAGGCGCAGACGGGCCGGCACGTCGAGCGTGACGAAATCACCGCGCTGCTCGAAGCCTGCGCCGACAACTCGCGAGCCGGCGTGCGCGATGCCGCTCTGATTGCTGTCGCGTATAACTGCGGCCTACGCCGCGCCGAACTGTCCGCCCTGGCGATGGAGGACGTCGATATGACGCAGCTGTCGTTGCGCGTGGTCGGCAAGGGCAACAAAGAACGGATGGTCTATGTGGGCCAGGCGACTGCCGCTTACTTGGCTGCGTGGCTGCGCGTGCGCGGCGGCTATACGGGCGCGGTGTTCGGCCGCATCACCAAGGCGGATAGGCTCCTCTTGGCCGCCGACCACAAAGCTGGCGGCAAGGCCGTGGCGCACATGAGCGACCAGGCCATCTACGCCATTTTCAAGCGACGCGCCGGCCAGGCGCTCGTCGATTCGTTCAGCCCGCACGACATGCGCCGCACATTCGCCGGCAACTTGCTCGATGCCGGCGCCGACCTGGTGATTGTCCAGAAGCTGATGGGCCACTCCGACCCCGGCACGACGGCAGGGTATGACCGGCGTTCTGCCCGCGCGCAAAAGGACGCGGTCGAACGGCTGAATATCCCGATCATCAATGAGATTGTGGACTACTCGGCCAAACAGTAATACCCGCAAAGTGTTATGTCTAGTTGGGCTTGTCCTATCCCCCTGCCCCACTGACGTGGCTAGGCGTTCGTCTTACGCCGCTCCCACCAGGCTGCAAGTGACAACAGCGCCAACAGAGCGCCGGTCAGCGCCAGGATCGGCACGACGCTTTCGGCCTGCCCGCGTCCCGCTGCCGGCAGTTCGGGCGGTTTGGCTGTTGGGGTTGCATTGCTCACTGCATGGCCCGCCTCGGTCGATGTAGCCATAGGCGCGACGGTCTTCGTCGGCTGCGCAGTGGGGAGAGCGGTCGGCGGAACTTCCGTCGGCAGGATCACGATGGCAGGCGTCGTTGGACGAACGGCCAGCGCCGGCCTGCGCGTTGGCGTGGGCGGGATGGCCGTCGCCGTAGCGGTCGGCTCTGCGGTTGACGTCCGTGTTGGTGTGTAGGTGGCAGTGGGCGGGATAGCCGTGGCCGTGGCAGTCGGCACAGGGCTAGGTGTCGAAGTTGGCGTGTGCGTCGCCGTCGGCGAGATGGCCGTTGCCTTGGCAGTCGGCATGGGCGTGGATGTTGCTGTCGGCGTGTAGGTGGCCGTCGGCACAGGGCTAGGTGTCCAAGTTGGCGTGTGCGTCGCCGTCGGCGGGATGGCCGTTGCCTTGGCGGTCGGCATGGGCGTGGATGTTGCTGTCGGCGCCGGAATAGGTGTGGGGACCTTGAGAATGGCGGGTTCGCCGATGCCGATTACTTTGCCCAATGGATCCAGCAACTCCATCTTGAGTGCATACTCGCCGGGGTCCAGCACTTCCAGGTCTACCGACCATGTTCCATTTTCCGCTACAGTCGAGGTATAGCTATCGCCCCCGCCTAATGTAAGGCGAATGGTAGCGCCAGGCTGCGCCCTGCCGCGCAAAACGGTCGTTTCTCCGCTCGTCGCAGCGGCGGCCGGCGCTACATCCAATCTCGGCGCAATCGGCGTGTTCGTACGCGTGGCTGTACGTGTACGAACGACACGCGGCGTTGCGGTGATGGTCGCAGTAGGTGTTGGTGCGGGAGTTGGTGGAAGAGTCGCCGTGTTGGTCGGCGTGGGGAGGGGCGTGGCTGTCGCCGTAGGTGTCAACGTGTCCGTGGGAGTAGGCGTCGGAACAGGCGTTGCTGTTGCGGTTGGCGTAGACGTTGCCGTTTCGGTGGGCGTAGCCGTCGCCGTCTCAGT
>JBBSBO010000543.1:0-2941 GCA_038251215.1 Caldilineales bacterium | reverse complement strand
CCTCGAAACAGAGCGCCGACAGCGCCGTGCCGAGGGCGGCATCGGCGTCGTCGAAGGCGCGTCGCGCCGCCGGGAAGGCCTCCACGAGGTCTTTGGCCATGCCGGGCTTCTGGGAGCCCTGACCGGGAAAAAGCAGCAGGAGTTTCATGACTGGTCGTGTACGGTCAACGAACAACGGAGAACGATCAACCGGAACCGGTTGGTCGCCCTGCTGTTTCAATCTTGGCCGTTTCAAAACGCGATTCCAGACCGCTTTCATACGCGCTATCTCGTAGGCCAATGGTCCGAAAGCTGTCTTGATTTACTCAGGCTATTTTAAGAAAAGATCTGTAGAATGGAGTGTGTGGCATTGTTCGCCGATCTTGACCGCCAGAAAGGCCTGATGAATGAACCCCGGTTCGCAGCAACTGACACACACGACAATTGACCGCGCCCGTATGGAGCCGTGGATGTCCGCGCACACATCTTCCGCGAGTGCGTCCGGCGTGTATGCCCTCGAAATGTCGGATGTCATTCGGGCCGCGCAGCTCGGCGACGAATATGCCTTCAGCCACCTGGTAGAATACTATTTCTCGTCCGCCCAGCGTCTGGCCCAGCACATCCTGTCCACCGAGGAAGCCGCCGCCGACGCCGTGCAGGAGGCGCTGATCAAAGTCCACCGCGCCCTGCCGCGCTTTGAAGACGGCAATTTTCGCTCGTGGCTGCTGCGCATCGTCACCAATACCTGCTACGACCATCTGCGCAGCCAAAAACGACGCCATTCCGTCAGTCTGGACGAAATGACCGATGCGTCCGGGCCGGATCTCCCCTTCATGCGTGCGGACGAGCATCATAACCCGGAAATGGTGGTCACGCAGCGCGAAAACATGGAGTTCCTGCTGCACACCATCGACCAACTGCCGCCGTGGCATCGCAACGTGGTGCTCCTCGTGGACGTCCAGGGCTATGACTACAGCGAGGCCGCCGAGATCCTCGACCTGCCCCTGGGCACGGTCAAGTCGCGCCTTAGTCGCGCTCGCTCCGCCCTGCGCGATCAGTTGGTCGAGGCAGGCGTCGTCCCCGCGCACATGGAACTTCAGCAATAAGCGTCCAGCAAACAGTCTAGACCGCCGCCAGCCAGGCCGACCGCCATACCCCATCTGCGTGAAAGCCCAGCTTACGGTACACGGCGCCCGCCGCCGGATTATCCCAATATAATACCGGTTGCATTCCTTCGCCGAGCAGGTCGGCGCACAACGCCGTGCATACGGCCTGGCTCAGCCCGCACCCGCGCCAGGCCGGCAACGTATACACCCCGCCCACCATGCCCATGCCGCTTGTCTCTGCGTTAGTGAGCGCGGCCGCGCAGATCTCGTCCTTTTCCGTCGCCACCCAAATGCGTGTATCAAACAGCGGTCGCTCCACGCTCGCCCGCGAGCGCGTCATATCGCCCGCATCGGCATAGAGCGCCGTCAGCCCGTCAAGATCCGCGACGGTCGCACGCCGCACCGCGTAGCCTGGCGGCACGGGCGCGGGCCGGAAATCGGCGTCATTCAGCGCCATCAGTTCCTCTTCGGAAACATGCTCGACCAAATAACGCTGCAAGTAGGGCAAGAAGCTCGCCACGCCGCCCGGGTTATCCTGCACGCGCGTCGCCCCAGCCGGATGCGCCTCCATCACCGCCGCCAGCTCGCGCCAGTCGGATGCAGGTTGCCCGTAGACCACCCAGCCCGTCATATAGCGGTTTAACACGGCACGCAGCTCGCCCTGCCCGTCCGGCGCATCCGCAAAGTCGCCCCAGAACTGGCAGAAGTCCGCCCCAAAGCCCAGCTTGTGCAAATTGCCCAGCATATACAAGTTATACCGCCGCGACTCGCTCAACAGCCGCACTAGTTCGTCGGTATCTGCCGCGTCCAGTGTTCGAATCATGTCTCACCGCTTCCGTTGAATTCTTGCAAAAACGACCATTTCCCAGGACCATGCTCGGCGAGGTAGAGGCGTACGGCCAACTCCAAGTCCTGGCGCACAGCCGCCGGCTGATGCTTCAGCCAGTGTCCGAAGTCGCTCGCCCACGGCTGCCCGGTCTCAATACTGCGCAGAAAGATCTGCGCCAATGGCCCAATCGCCGCAGCGAAGCCATGCCGCCCATAGTTCGCCCTCACCGAGGCCACGTCATACGGCACGCGGCGGAAATCCGCCTGCCATACGCCGCTTTCGTCCGACAACACCAGATACTGGGCGCGCGGGTCGCCGTCATAGGGTATGCCCACACTGCCGCCATTGAAGACACGCGTGCCGTCCACCTCACGCGCCATCGCCCGGTGCGTATGCGCGCACACCACCGTAGGCTCGGTGATGCCGTCCAGCGCCTGGCGCATCTCCGCTGCGCTCGCCTCGGGCAAAATGCCCGCGAACGGGTTGCCGCGCACGCCGTGTAAGATGCGGATCGGCCCGCCTTTCTCTCCCGGCAGTACTATCTCCGCAGGCAAACTGCGCAGCGCCGCCAAATGTTCGGCGCGCAGATGCTCCTCGCTCCACCACAGATCGGCGAAACGCGTGCGGTCGTGGAAGTACGACATGGCGCCGTCGAAATGCAGCCTCGCCACAACGAGATCATGGTTCCCCGTCACGCCCTGCCAGCCTCGCTCGCTCAGCAGATCCATCACTTCGTTGTTCCAGGGGCAGCGGTTGACCAGATCGCCAACATGCACGACCGCATCTGGCGCCTGCGCGTCGAGGTCGCGCACCACCGCCTCCAGCGCAGGGAAATTGCCGTGTATGTCCGCCACAAATGCGATCCTCATCTCGCCTAATCCCTTCGGCTTTGCGCGACCGCCGCCTATCACTGCAAGTCGGCTCACCCGGCATCATACAGCTTTACGCCGCGCGTGCTATACCAGCAGCAGCCTACTCAAAGCATCTGCCAGCCACTGGCTATACTGCTCCCTCGACCAGTTACGGT
>JBBSBO010000542.1:0-2942 GCA_038251215.1 Caldilineales bacterium | reverse complement strand
CGCCAGTTGGCGGGCGTGACAGGCGCACGCCTGACGGCTTTTGACCGCAACGGCAGGGTGCTGGCGGACTCGCACGGCGTGACCTTCCCGCGACCGGATGGCCTGGAGGGCGAAGTGCGTGCGGCGCTGACGGGCCTGACGGGCCGCGATCGTCGCCCCGATGTGGATGGGCAGCCGATGTTTTATGTCGCGGTCCCTGTGCTCAAAAACGGATTGGTGATGGGCGCCCTGCGCGCGGCTTTTCCGCTGCAAGCGGCGGAGGCCGCCATTCGACAGGCGCGTACGTTGCTGGCGGCGATATGGCTGGCTGTGGCGCTGTTTGTCGGCGCCATCTTGTTGATTCAGGCTGAACGCAGCGGGCGCTCGCTGCGCAAGCTGACCGGCATGATCGAGCGCATTACGCGCGGGGACCTCAACGCGCGCGTGCTGATCTTGCGGCGCGACGAAATCGGCAATCTCGGAACCGCTTTGAACGAGATGGCGGATAAACTCCAGCGCCAAAGCAAGAAACGATCCAGAGAGAAGGACCGTCTCAACACGGTCATGCACATTATGACGGACGGCGTGATGATCCTGGATTCGGCGGGCGACGTGCGTTTGATCAACCCGGCTGCCGCGCGCCTGTTGCGCACAACCAGGAGCGCGGCGCTGCGCCGCTCCTTTGTGCAGGTGACGCGCGACCATCGCGTGGCGGAAGTGTGGCTGCGCTGTCGCGAGACCGGCGCCGAGCAGTCCGGCACGGTTGAGATGCCCAACGACCTCTTCGCGCATGTCATCGTAACGCCTTTGCTCAAGCGCACGCGCGGCGGCTATCTGGTCTTGCTGCAGGACTTGACGCAACTGCGGCGCTTGCAGACGATGCGACAGGACTTTGTGAGCAACGTGTCGCACGAACTGCGCACGCCGCTGGCTTCGTTGCACGCCTTGGCGGAGACCTTGCGCGACGGCGCTATGGATGACCCGCCGGCCGCCGCCCGCTTCCTGGACCGCATCGAAGTGGAAGTGGACGCGTTGACGCAGATGGTCGAGGAACTGCTCGAGCTGTCGCGCATCGAATCGGGCCAGATGCCGATGCAACTGGAGCCGGTCGCCGTGGGCGACGTGCTGATGCCTGCGGTGGAGCGGCTGTCCGCACAGGCCGAACGCGCGCACATTGTGCTGAAAGTGGAGCTAAGCGACGATCTGCCGCGCGTCCTGGTGGATCGCCGGCGCGTGCAGCAGGTCGTGACGAATCTGGTACACAACGCCATCAAATTTTCGCCCAGCGGCGGCGATGTGACGATCCGCGCCAGGGCGAGGTCTCCGTATGTCGAGATTACGGTGCATGACACAGGAATTGGGATCTCTCGCGAGGAGCTGCCGCGCGTGTTTGAACGCTTCTATAAGACGGACCGTTCTCGCTCCTTTGGCGGCACGGGGTTGGGCTTGGCGATTGCCAAGCATGTCGTGCAGGCGCACGGCGGCGAGATCTGGGCCAACAGTGTGGAAGGCGAATGGAGCGTTTTCGGCTTCACGCTGCTGGATGCAGACGCTGCGTCGCACTCTGAAGAAGGCCTGGCTGTGCTGCAATCGTAGGGCGCGCCGCCCTCCCATTTTCCTCATTCGCTCATTCTGTTTCCATTCCCCGCAGTTCATCTGGTAACCGACCGTTAACGAACTCTTAACCCAGTGTTAAGGGTTCGACGCGCCATTTGTTAATTTTAGATTCGTATACTCCGAACGTCGGTGATAAGGCTGTCGGGCGCTGCGCTTTGCACACAGGCGACCGGCCACCGGAAACCGTCACGTAGATTAGAGGCTCTGAGGTTGATCTTGAACTCTAGCGACATAAAAGGAGTGGATAGTATGCGTCGATTTGGTTGGCTGACAGGGATTATTCTCGCTGCTTTCGTACTTGCCGCCTGCGGCGGTTCAGCGCCGGCCCCGGCTGCTGAGGCGACGATGGCTCCCGAGGCTGCAACGGAAGCGCCGACAGAGGCTGCCTCGGCTGAAGCTGTGGCCCCTGCTGCGGCAGGCGAACTGCCCATGGTCGATCCGCTGGCGGTTATGGGCGACATCGTGACAGCCGGCAGCTCGACTGTCTATCCCCTCAGCGAGGCGATGGCCGAGCGGTTCATCAACGAGGGGTACGGCGGCAATATCACGATTGACAGCATCGGTTCCGGCGCCGGTTTTGAGCGCTTCTGCACAGCGGGCGAAACGGATATCTCCAACGCCAGCCGCCCGATCAAGGATTCCGAGGTGGAGAATTGCGCGGCTATCGGTCGCACGCCGATTGAGTTCCGCGTGGGCACGGACGCCCTCGCCGTGACAGTGAACCCGGAAGACGACTGGGTCCCGGATGGCGTGACGATGGAGCAGTTGGCGCAGATCTTCAGTTCCGACACGACCAATTGGTCGGACGTAGACCCGAGCTGGCCCGATCAGCCGATTCTGCGCTTCACCCCCGGCACGGACAGCGGCACGTTCGACTACTTCATCGAAGCCGTGATGACGCCCGTATATGGCGACGCTGCTGAAGAAAAGTTCCTGGGCGCTTCGAACCTGCAACTGAGCGAGGATGATAACGTGCTGGTGCAGGGCATCGCCGGCAGCAAGGGCGGCATCGGTTTCTTCGGCTATGCCTATTATGCCGAGAACGAGGGCGTGATCAATATCCTGCCGATTAACGGCATCACCGCCACGCCCGAGACAGTGGACGACAACTCCTACCCGCTGGCGCGCCCGCTCTTTATCTACTCGGATGCGGGAATTATGAAAGACAAGCCGCAGGTGGCGGATTTCATCAACTTCTACCTGACCTATGTTGACGAGGAGATCCAGCGGGTCGGTTACTTCCCGGCCAGTGATGACGCCCTCAACCAGGCGCGCGGCGCTTGGCTCGCCGCGGCGGGCCAGTAGGACGATCCAGCCGGTTGTGAGCGCCGCCGGCAGCCGCCATT
>JBBSBO010000541.1:0-2947 GCA_038251215.1 Caldilineales bacterium | reverse complement strand
GTAGCAGATGCCCAACACGGGCGCGCCGCCGGCCAGCACGGAGGCGGGCAGCGTGGGTGCGCCGCTGTCGTAGACGCTGGTAGGGCCGCCGGACAGTACAATGCCTTGCGGCTGCAAGCCGGGCAGCAACTCGTCGGCGCGATCCCAGGGGATCAACTCGGCGTAGACCTGCGCCTCGCGGATGCGGCGGCAGATCAACTGGCTGTATTGGCTGCCATAGTCCAGCACGACAATCTTCTGATGGCGGGCGAGATCATTCATGGACGTCTGTCGATCCTTAGGCTGTAGGCGGCGGGTTCGGTGGTGACGGGGGCGAGGGCGCTGATGGCGAGGACGGCGGTCTTGCCGGTGCCCAGGCCGTCGATGTCCAGGACGGCGCGCCCGTCGGCGTCGACGGGCACGCGCTCGACGCCGGTCAGCAGGTTGTCGTCCAGGCTGAGGACTTGGATCAGCCAGCGCTGCTGCAGATGGTTGTCGGTGAGCAGCCAGCCTTCGGCGGACCAGTCGCCGGCGCCGTCCTCGAAGTCGGCGGCGTAGCCCAGCGCCGGGATGGACACGTCGTCGATGAACCAGCCGCCGGCGTTGACCGCGTCGTCGGTCACGTACTCAAAGCGCAGCCAAATCTCTTGCCCGGCATAGCCGGAAAGGTCAAAGCTCTCCTCCACCCAGGCAGGGCCGTTGCGCTCCCCTTCACCGGCGCCGCTTTGCCCGGTATAGCCGGGGGCGAACGAATTGCCGCCGGGGTCATCGAACGAAGTGGAGGCGCTGACGAGCGGCTCCCACTTTTGCCCGTCGCGGCTGGCAAGGACATAGCCGTAATCGTAGCCCGGCTCGATGTCCCACCACATGGCCGCGGTCATGGTGAGGGGTGTGTTGGGGTCGGCCTGGCGCAGGTCGAAGCGACGCGTGAGGCGGGTGTCGAAGTCGTCGCCGCGATGGCTCCACCAGGCGTACCGGCCGCTGTGCGCCGTCAGGTCGGCGAGGCTCGTGTCCGTCTGCGCGTCAAGGCGTACGGTGACGTTGCCCTCGCCCTTGAGCAACAGATAGTCCGTGGCGTAGTTGCTGACGGTGGCGTTGGGCGCCTCCGCCGGGTAGACGGTGAAGGCGGCGTCGATCACCGGCGCGGTCTGCGGGAAGGCGCGATAGCCGTAGACGCCGTCGGCGCCCAGGGCGTTGGGGTCGTCCACATAGTTGGCGATCACCCAGTCGGCAAAGACATCATCGAAGCGCAGAGGGCGATCGTCCTGGCGTAGGCCGGCTGCAGCCAGCATGTCGTCAAAGCCGAGGATGCCGTTGGCGGGGTGCGCCACCAACGCCCGCGTCAGATCCGGCCCAAAGCGCTGCGAGAAATAGGCCATAAAGAGATAGGCCGCGCCGTAGTGGACGTCGTTGTTAACCTGGTCTTGGCCCCAGGTGTTGAGCTGCGTGTCCGGCTGCTGCGCAAAGACGCGTGCGAAGGAAGTGCCGGGTTCGTAGCCTGCCACTTCCTGGGCAAATTCGCTCAGCCCTTCGTTGACCCAGGTCTCTTCGTTGCGGTCCTTGTACCAGTGGATCATATGCTGGAACTCGTGCGCCAGCACGGTTTCGTAATACTCGAAATCATGCGAGGAATTCAGCCAATCTAGGTTGATGTAGAACATCTCCTTCTCGTTGGAGAAGTCGCGCGCCAGGCGGCTATATTCGTCGGCGCTGCTGAAGTAGCCGGCAATGCCGCCGCCCAGCCCATAGGCGTGCAAGATGTGCAGGCGCGGGTCATTGTCCACGCCGGGATTCCACTCGTTGCCGAAGAAGGCCCGCTCCGCGGGGACGCTGCGCTCGCTGAAGCGCTGCACCGAGCGGATGATGGCCTCGCGATCAAAGTCGCGTTCCGTCTCCACCCACACATAGGCCACGTCCGTCTTGGCGATCAGCTCCGCCGTGATCTGGAAGTTGGCGTTGGCCTCCAGGTCATGCACCCAGAAGGACGTGCGGTCGCCCACGGCGAAGGCGGGCGTCTGCGCGTTGACCACGGCGGGGATGTCCGTCACGTGCGGGTCCAGGCGCAGCGCCAGGTCGCGCAGGTCGCGCACCGGGGCAATGATCTGGGCCAGCTGCTCCTCGGTGGACAGCGTGCGCAGCTCCTCCGGTGAGACCGCGCTGGGCGGCGGCGGCGGGACCGGGGCCAGCAGACGTCCGGGCGTGTGCGCAGGCGGGCGCACGGCTATCGCCGGCGTGGAGGTGGCGAGCGGCCGTTCGCCGTGCGTGCCGTCGCCCGCCGCCCCCCAGCCCGGCGCGCAGGCAAGCAGGGCAAAGGCGACAAAGGCGCTAAAGACCAGGATCAGGCGTGACAATCGTTGCATGGACAGGGGCTTCAATCTCTACAGTGCAGGCTGATTTCGCTTACGATCCGCCGTTCACCTTCTCTGCTGACGGGGAAGCCGGCTCAGGGACTGCCAGATAGATAGCCGTCACCGAGCCTTCCGGCAGCTCTTCGCCGTCGATCATCATCCCTTCCAAGTGAAATTCCAAAGTATCATACATATTTTGGATGACTTCGTTCACCGTATCACCCGTGGCGATACAGCCTTGTATATCCGGCGAATAAGCCGAGAAATTTTCGCCGCCCTGCCCGCCTTCGACGACCACCAAATAGCGTCGCATTTAGACCTCTATCTTATCACTACCCGTGCACTTGCTGTAACAGTTGCCCGCCCAGCAGCGTATTGCACGACGGAAAGGAGAGAAGCGCCTACTCACCTGCCCCCCCATCAAACGCCAAAACCGCCCCCGCAGTTCTCACAGGGGCCAGATCAGCGGAATAAAGATACTGCCCGTCAGCCACATCAGGATTGTCATGGGCAGGCCGATGCGCAGGTAGTCGCTGAAGGTGTAGCTGCCCGGCCCCATGACAATGGCGTTGACCTGGTGACCCATGGGCGTGAGGAAGCTGGAGGCTGTGGCAAAGGCG
>JBBSBO010000540.1:0-2955 GCA_038251215.1 Caldilineales bacterium | reverse complement strand
CTGCCCGAACGCCACGCCGGCGAGATTGAGCGCCTGCTCCAGTCCACGCTGGCCCCGGTGCCCCACGCGCTGCTGCAACAAATCGGCGAAGAGGTAGACCGCCTCACCTTCACCGTCTACGTCGTCGGCGGCTTTGTGCGCGACCTACTGCTCAACCGCCCGCGCTTCAGCGTGCAAAGCGGCGTGCAGAGCATGGACATGGACATCGTGATCGAGGGCGACGCCATCCGCTTCGCCCAGCGCATGCAGGCGCTCTACGGCGGGCGCATCGTGCCCCATCGCCGCTTCAACACGGCCAAATGGCTCCTGCACAACGACGATCAGCCCGTGGACGCAGCGCGCCTCCTCGCGCGTCTGCCGCAGCCCGCCGACGCCCTCGAACTGCCCGCGCACCTGGACTTCGTCAGCGCCCGCACCGAGTTCTACACCGCCCCCACGGTGCTGCCCACGGTCGAGACGAGCAGCATCAAGCTCGACCTGCACCGCCGCGACTTCACCATCAACACGCTGGCTGTCTGCCTCAACCCCGACCGCTGGGGTGAATTGCTCGATTTCTATGGCGGGCTTAACGACCTCAACCTAGGCGTGATCCGCGTGCTGCACAGCCTTAGCTTTGTCGACGACCCCACGCGCATCCTGCGCGCCATCCGCTATGAGCAGCGCTTCGGCTTCACCATCGAGGCGCGCACCTTCGAGCTGCTGCTCGACGCCGTGGAACTGCTGGAACGCATCAGCGGCGCGCGCATCAAACACGAACTGGAGCGCATCCTGCAGGAGGGCGAGCCGGAACGCGCCCTGCAACGTCTGGTCGAAGTTGGCGTGATGGAACGCATCCACCCCGCCTTGATCGTGGACGAGTGGGTGCGCGCCAAGTTCGCCCTACTGCGCGCTCGGCGCGAAGCGGACGCGCCGTCGCAGCCCTCCTCGGCCCTGCACAGCGAACCGATTGAACGCCTCTATTGGGGCCTGCTCGTCTTTCGCCTGCCGCCCGATATCCACGCCATCCTCACCGAGCGGCTCGGTCTGCGCAGCGAGGTCCAGCGCCTTTCGCACGATGTGGCCGTGATCCATGCTCAGCTCGGACGGCTGCTGCGCCCCGGGCTAATGCCCAGCGAGGTCGTGACGATCCTGGCGCGGGTCGAAACCCCTGCCCTCGCCGTGGCGCGCATTGCCTGCGCCGAGTACCCCGTCGTCGTCCACTGGTTGGACGAATACGAACGGACTTGGCAACATGTGCGCCCGGAACTGGACGGTCACGACCTTGCCGCCATGGGCATTCCCAGGGGCCCCATCTACAGCCGCATCCTCGACGCGCTGCGCGCCGCCCGCCTCGACGGCATGGTCCACAGTCGCGAACAAGAAATGGCGCTAGCCATACAGATCGCCCATGTCGAAATGGGCAAGAATGAACGCAAATGAGCGATGGCGCCCTCTCTGCATCCGGCCGGCTGATGGCCCGTAGCCGCATAGTGTTTTTGCCCGTCGCGTGCTGTTTGGTACAATAGGCGCACTGTCGGTTCAGGAGAGACACGGGAGAAATCGGTTGTGAGTTTGGCCCTGTGGCGAGACATTTCAGTGGTATGGCTGTTCTTGCTCTGCTTCATCGGCATGTTGATCCCGCTCGCCGTCGCCTATGGCGCCGTATGGGGCATGCACAAAGTGCTGGGCCGCACGCGCACGACCATGCTCTCCGCACAGTCCATCAGCAGTAAGGTGCGCAGCACGACCGTCGCTTACAGCGAAAAAGCCGTGGCGCCCGTCATCGGCGCGCAGCGCAGCACGTCCAGTATCCTGTCCACGTTCCGCGTTCTCGCCGGCGGCAAACGCCGGTAGTCACAATCGGAGGAAGAATCAATGAGTCACAAGACACGAGCTGTTGTGATTGGCATTGCCGCCGGCGCGCTGCTGGGCGCAGCCTTTGCCTGGATCGCCGGGGACGGCTACGATGACGCCGACGAAAGCGAAAACCCGATTGCCCAGTTAGGACCCGGCGACTATTTCCAGTTGGGCATCAGCATTCTCACCCTGGCGCGCCAATTCGGCGGTATGTTAAAGCGCATGTAGGTTGAAGCGTATGTAATGGGTTAGTTTGTCGCGCCGGTTCGACAGTCCCGTGCAATCCGTCCCAGTAGGTCCGGCGTCCGTTCCATAGGAGAAGACATTGTCCACTCAGCTTGGCACGAAAAACCGTCCGCTGCGAGTCGCCATCATCGGCGCGGGTCCGTCCGGTTTTTATGCGGCGGGCGGCCTCCTTCAGCAAACCGATGTCGTCGTCACCGTGGATATGTTCGACCGCCTGCCCGCGCCCTATGGCCTCGTGCGCTATGGCGTCGCGCCCGACCACCAGAAGATCAAGTCCGTTACGCGCATCTTTGATCGCACCGCGTCCAGCCCGCGCTTCCGCTTCTTTGGCAACATTGATTTCGGCAAGGACGTCACGCACGACGACCTCCACGAGCACTACGACGAAATCATCTATGCCGTCGGCGCCCAGTCGGACCGCAAACTTAACATCCCCGGCGAAGACCTGCACAACAGCCTCTCCGCCACCGAGTTTGTCGCCTGGTACAACGGTCACCCCTTTTTCGCCGACCTGGACATCAATCTAGACTGCAAGGCCGCGGTGGTCGTCGGCGTCGGCAACGTGGCGATGGACGTGGCGCGCGTACTCGCCAAGAGCATCAACGAACTCAAGGTCACTGACATTTCCGACCACGCCTTACAGCGCCTGAAAGACAGCCAAATCCGGGACATCTATGTCCTCTCGCGCCGCGGGCCTGTGCAGGCCAAATTCACCAACCCCGAAATCCGCGAGCTGGGTGAGTTGGAAGACGCCGACATCGTTGTCCTGCCCGAAGAATTGGAGTTGGACCCCGCCAGCGAGAAAGAAATGGCGGATGATCCCCGCGCCGCGCGCAATGTGGAGATCCTGCGCGACTTCTCCACCCGTTCCCT
>JBBSBO010000539.1:0-2960 GCA_038251215.1 Caldilineales bacterium | reverse complement strand
GGCTCGCTGCGCACCGCCTCGCTGGGCGCAGGCCTGGCGCTAACTCTGGGTGCGCACCCCGGTTTAGTCGAGACGCGCGCCTGGGCGCTGCTGCTCACCTTCGCCCTCGCCTGGCTCGCCGCCTATGTCGCGCTGGAATGTTGTGCAATTCGTGATAGAATGCGCTCGCACTGACGCATAACGTATGACGCATTGACATCCGCCTGTTCATCCCTGGAGCAAAATTATGTCCGCACAACCCGCCCTGCCCGTCCATCTGCCCCGCGCCCTCGCCGAGGCCATCATTGCGCAGGCGCGCGTGGGCAAGCCCGAAGAGATCTGCGGCGTGCTGCGCGGCCGCGGGCTAGAGGCGTTTGAGGCTATTGCAGGCCGCAATATGGCTGCCGACCCCGTGCAGAACTATGAGGTGGACCCCAAGACGCTTCTGCTCCAGGTTACGTTTGAAAACGAAGGCGACGAGCTAATGGGCGTCTACCATTCGCACCCGGTCTCCGTCGCCTACCCTTCCGCCACCGACGCCTGGAATGCGTACTACCCCGACGCTGTCTACTTCATCTGCTCGCTGGAACACGACGACGCGCCCGTGATCCGCGCCTACCACATGATCACGCATTTCCTTGAGCTGGACCTGCGCGCCCTGCGCCAGTCGCTCGCCTTCGACGAAACGCGGCCCGGCCTCTTCGCCTATTACCAGGCTGACGACGCGCCTGTGCCTGACGTCCTGGCGGAGATTACTGCGGTCGCGCCGCTACCCTTCTACGTCGTCTACTCCCAGCCCGAGGACGAGCGCGAGGCGGAAAACCGCGTCGTCTCGCTGCTTGAGCATCCGGTGCAGATCGACTGAGCGCTGTTCCGGCGCTCCGATTTTGCCGCATTGTAAGGCGCTCTACGCAGTTTCCGCCGATTCGCGGCCATAATCATTGTACAGGGATTGTTAGGGCGTTTGGCCGGCAGTCAAGTCGAAGCAAAGCAAAACCCGGAATTGACAGTGAACGAAGTTGGGCAGTATACTGGCCCGCACGATCACAGGAACAAGTTACAGAACACGTTCAGGAAGACTTTTTCGCTAACATGATGGCCAACCGCAGTACGCTCATTCATCGCATTTGCTTGTGTCTATAGCGGGCGCCGCCGGCATTGCTGCCGGTTGCCCCGCTCTGCACCCCATTCGGCGATGAACTGTACTGCCCAGGTTGCAAGCTGAATCACCCGATTTTTCGGATTTTCGGATCGGTTATGCCGTAGGAATGCGGCAGCCGCGGTTTGATTGGCGAGCCGCCCGCGATCCGAGCCAGATTGCCCAAGCAGCCGAGTTCATCGACCTGATGGACTCGGCTTTTGTTATTGGATAATGGTATTGGGTGGCAAGGCCAAATCTAATACAACACGTTAAAGCGGTCTCAAAACCGAAACATGAAAGAAGCAGGAGAATTCAACATGGCAACCGTATACATCCCCACATCGCTGCGCCGGCTGACCGGCGGCCTCAACAAAATCGAGGCGCCCGGCCAAGACATCGACGCCGTGCTGCACGCCCTGGACGACCAGTTTCCCGGCCTAAGCGAGAAGCTGCTCGACAGCGACGGGCAGGTCAAGCGCTTCATCAACGTCTTTCTGAACGACGACGAGATTCGCTCGCTACAGGGCATGAGTACGCCCGTCGAGGCCGGCGACCGCGTCTCCATCGTCCCGGCGATGGCCGGCGGACAGGGGAGCTAACGCATGAATCGACTCAACCGTGACCAGTTGCTGCAACTGGCGCGCAGCCAGGTCGCCGAAATCTCGCCGCAGGAGCTGCACGAACGCCTGGCGAGCCACGAAGCGCTCACCCTCGTCGACATACGCGAGCGCGACGAGTTCGTCCAGGGTCACCTGCCCGCCGCCGTCTTTGTGCCGCGCGGCTACCTGGAACTCCAGATCGAGCAAGTCCAGCCGGAGCGCGACCAGCCGCTCGTCGTCTATTGCGCAGGCGGCGTGCGCTCTGTGCTGGCGGCGCGCAACCTGCAAGAGATGGGCTATGTCAACGTCATTTCGCTCACCGGCGGCTTCAACGGCTGGAAGAACGCGGGCTACGCCTTCGACGTGCCCAAAGTGCTAAACGACGAGCAGCGCCTGCGCTACAGCCGCCACACGCTCCTGCCCGACGTGGGCGAGGCCGGACAGCTCAAGCTGTTGGCGAGCAAGGTCCTGCTGATCGGCGCAGGCGGGCTGGGCAGCCCGGCGGCTATCTACCTGGCCGCGGCCGGCGTGGGCACGCTCGGCATTGTCGACTTCGACACGGTCGACGCCTCCAACCTCCAGCGCCAGATCCTGCACGACACGCACGACATTGGCCGTCCCAAAGTCGACTCCGCCGCTGACCGGCTGCACGCGCTCAACCCGGACGTCAACGTCATCGGCCATCGCGTGCCCATCACCAGCCACAACGCGCTGGACATCATCAAAGACTATGACATCGTGCTCAACGGCTCGGACAACTTCCCGACGCGCTATCTGGTCAACGACGCTTGCCAGTTCCTCGGCATCCCGCTGGTGGACGCCAGCATCTTCATGTTCGAGGGCCAGGTCACGGTCTACCAGCCGCACAGGCCGGAATTCGGCATCGAAGGCGGGCCGTGCTATCGCTGTCTCTACCCGGACCCGCCGCCGCCCGGCGAGGTACCCAGTTGCGCCGAGGCCGGCGTGCTGGGCGTGCTGCCCGGCATCATCGGCTCGATCCAGGCCATGGAGGCCATCAAGCTGCTCCTCGGCCTGGGCGACTCCCTGTCGGGCCGGCTCATGGCCTACGACTCCCTCGAGGAGTCGTTCCGCAACTACAAGATCATGCGGGACCCGAACTGCCCGGCATGCTCGATCGATCCCGACGACATCGTGATCGCCGAGTACGACGAGTTCTGCATGCCGCACTACACGCCCCGGTCCGACGACTGATCGGAGCGACGGTGCTGCGCCGCTGAGCG
>JBBSBO010000538.1:0-2970 GCA_038251215.1 Caldilineales bacterium | reverse complement strand
AGGCCGGGCCGGACCACTATCACCCGCAGATGGGCGGCAACCCCTACGGCCTGGGCGCTTTCTTCAGCGAGGACAGCGGCGGCATGTTGTTCGACTACCCCTACGCGCCGACGCAAATTGCCACCCTGCTCGGCTCGTGCAAGAGCGTGATGGGCATGGCCAAGATTTCCGTGCCGGATCGCATGATCGTGCCCGAGGAAGAGTACAACAAGTACATCGCCCAGGTCAGCGACCCAGACAAAGCCAACTACTGGGATGTGGTGCTGGACTTGCCGCGCACGGAGCAGGTGAAGATGGGCGCGGCCGACAACGTCTTTAGCCTGTACGAAATGGTCAACGGCGCCGTCGGCGTCTTTCACGTGGGCCGCCCCTTCCACCCCACCCTGCCGGGCCAGTCTGCGGGCAGACTGCAGATCTTCGGCACGGACGGCAACCTCATCTTCGGCGAAGGCTACCTGGCCTCGATCATCACGAGCAAGCGCGAGCTGCTGCCGAAGGTGGACAGCGACGGCTGGTATCACGTGCCCCTGCGCGGCGACCTCGCCAAGGCCGTGTGGCCCAAGCCCACGCCCGGCGCCTTCCACTACTACCAACAATCTCTCACGCACCTGGTCGACTGCATCCGCGAGGACCGCGACCCGATCCTCAACGTGGAGTGGGGCCGCCATATCACCGAAATGATGTCCGGCGCCATCGAGTCGTCGCGCACGGGCCAACGCTACGAAATGGCGACCACGCTCTACGGCATGGCGCGCTGAGTTTGCACGCCAGCGACCTGGGAGTATCCTAGCACAAGAAGGAGTGTGCCACGATGACAACCGCGACAACGCCCATGATGACAACGCCCGCCATGACATCGCCTACAATCGAACAGATCTACCAGCACGGCTCCGTGCGCCGCTACACGACGGACCCCGTGCCCGCCGAGATGGTCGAGGCGATCGTGGCGGCGGCTCAGCGCAGCGCCACGTCGTCCAACCTGCAAATGTATAGCGTGGTGGCGGTGACTGACGCCCAGCGGCGCGCACGCCTGGCGGAGCTGTGCGGCAACCAAGCGCACATCGCCGAGGCTCCCATCTTCCTGGCCTGGTGCGCCGACCGCAGCCGGCTGGAGCGCGCATGCGAACTGCGCGGCTACGCACAGGCCGGCGAGTATGTGGAGAGCTTCCTGGTGGCGGCGGTGGACGCCGCCATCCTGATGCAGACGGCGACAATCGCCGCCGAGTCGCTGGGCCTGGGCGCGTGCTACATCGGCGCCATCCGCAACCACCCGCTGCAGGTCGTCGAACTGCTGGAGCTGCCGCGGCTGACCTTTCCCATCAGCGGCATGACGTTGGGCTGGCCCGCGGCCGAGCCGCTGCTGCGCCCGCGCCTGGCAACGCAAGCCATCCTGCACTGGGAGCACTACGACGCCTCCGGCGAAACGGAGTGTTTGCGCGACTACGATCGGGCGATGATCGACACCGGCATCTACGACGGTCGCCAGGTAGCCGTGCCCGGGCAGGAAGGCGAGCTGGAGGAATACGGCTGGATGGAACACTCGGCGCGCCGGGTTTCGCAAGCTGGGCGCACGGACCTGCGCCAAGAGCTGGCCGCGCAGGGCTTTCTGTTGAAGTAAGCGAAACCATTCCCTATCGTCTCCCTATCGTTGAGGAAGCCGGCGGCTTCCTCGACAACACTAGAAAACAGGCGAAACATCCCCATGAAGAAACTGAACATATCCGATCTGCGCCCCAACCAATCCTACCTGCTGCCCGACCATGTGGGCGAGGCCAAAGTCGTCAACGGCGGCGTCTACGTCTTCAAGCCGGGCGAAACCGCGCACCCCGAAGCCATCCACGTACACGACGTGGACGAGGTCTTCATCTTCGTGCAGGGCACGGGCGTGCTGCCCATCGACGGCGTGGACTACCCCATCCGCACGGGCGACGTGTTTATCGTCGAGGCGGGCGAGGACCATCACACGCGCAGCTCTGTGGAAGACCCGCTCGTGTCGGCGTGGTATCTGCTGGATCGCTAGGCGACCACGCCCTCAGCGGTTCTTGCTTTTGGCTGTTCTTGCTGTTGCTTTTTCTTTGCGTTCTTTGCGCCTTAGCGGTTTGCTGTTTGAGGCTCGGCGCGAACCGGTTACAATAGAAACCACGAACGTATATCCCTCCGGACGATCCCGATGCCAATCCTGATGCCAACCCTCCCATAGAGCGCGATCCAATCAATTGAGCCAGAAAAGAGAGCGACCATGAAGAAAATCATCAACCAACCCGCCGATTTTGTGCCGGAAATGCTGCAAGGCCTGCTGCTGGCGTACCCGGACCAACTGGCCTACGAGTCTGAACTCCAGTGCATCGTGCGCGCGGATGCGCCCGTGCAGGGCAAAGTCGCGCTGGCAACAGGCGGCGGCTCCGGCCATCTGCCCGTCTTCCTGGGCTACGTCGGCCGCGGGCTGCTCGACGGCTGCGCGGTGGGCGAGGTCTTCAATTCGCCCTCGGCGGATCAGATGCTGACCGTCACCAAGCGCATCGACGGCGGCAAGGGCGTAGTCTACATCTACGGCAACTACAGCGGCGACGTCATGAATTTCGACATGTCCTCCGAAATGGCCGAAATGGAGGACATCGAGGTGCGCACCGTCCTCGTGCGCGACGACGTCGCCTCGGCCCCGCCGCAAGAGGCGGCGCGGCGGCGCGGCGTGGCGGGCATGGTCTTCGCCTTTAAGTGCGCCGGCGCACGCGCCGACCAGGGCGGCTCGCTGGACGAGGTCGCCGCCGCCGCCGAGAAGGCGCTCGCCAACACCCGCTCGATGGGCGTGGCGCTCTCCTCCTGCACCGTGCCTATGGCGGGCAGGCCCACTTTCAGCATTGGCGACGACGAGATGGAAATCGGCATGGGCATCCACGGCGAGCCGGGCGTCAAGCGCGAGAAGCTGCAAAGCGCCGACGAGATCACCGCGCGCATGACCGAGGCCATCCT
>JBBSBO010000537.1:0-2983 GCA_038251215.1 Caldilineales bacterium | reverse complement strand
TGCTGGGTCTGGCGCTGGGCGGTGCGCCCGTGTGGCGACGGCTGCGCGGAGCCATCCGGGGCACAGCGCCGGACATCCTGCCGCTGCCGGAACTGCTGATGGAATCACCGGCAGAGTTGCCGCCCGCAGAGCCGGACCCCGTGGGCCTCCTCTAGCCGCGCCGCGGCCCCGCCCAATTCCACGTGCGTCAATTGTCGGAGCGCGGCTGCACATTTCTCCGCTTGCCCGCGAACGGTCCACAGCCTACAGTATGTGGCATACGCCGCGGCAAACACGCCCACGAATAAGCGTCACGAAAACACATCTACGAAAACTCGTCTACGAAGACACGCCCGTGAAAATTCAACGCCGCTTACCCATTGCATCCAACCGACCGCGCCAACCTCGCCCGTCCTCCGTGCGCAGCGTCCTGATCGAAGCTGCCGTGCTGTGTGCGCTGCTCGTCGCGCTGGTCGTGCAGGAGGCGCGCGCCGACGCCGCGATGCCCGCGACGCTGGTTGTGCCGCCGACCACCTTGTATTTGCCCCAGATCATGGCCGGCAGCCCGATCACGGCGCCCATCACGGCGCCCATCACGCCTCCCGTCGACGCCAGCGCGTGCCCCAGCACGTCAACGGCAAGCTACGACGTCGTGCCCGTCTATGGCGCCTGCGCCGAGCATCCCGCCGCCATCCATGCCGACCTCAACCTAAGCGTGCGCGGCTTTGTCACCGCCACTGCCACGCTCAGCCTGATTGAGATGAACGGTCCGACGGACTGGGACCCGCCGCGCCTGGGCAGCCTTCTTGTCAACCGGCCCCAGCCCGAATTCGCCGCGGCCTATGCGGTCAACGGCTGGGATTGGGGTTGCGTGGATGCGCCGGAGATGCCGTGGGCGGGACATGGCTGTCGCGCCGTCCCCCTCGTCGACCCGCCCGTCACGTTGCTGGCGATGACCGCCGCGCAGGGCGAGGCGCTCCTCACGCCCTATCGCCGTGCTGAAATCTACCCCGCACGCGTCGTCGCGCTGGTGCTCTATGCCGACGAAGCGCGCGTGACGCTGGGCTATACGCGCGAAGACTCGGCCGCGGTGGGCTATGTCGTCCATCTGGAAGGGGTATGCGTGGACGCGAATTTGCTGGCGCTCTATCGCAGCCTCGACGCGGCGGGCAGGCGCTCGCTGCCCGGCCTGCACAGCCTGGAGCAGCTCGGCTCGGCGTCCGGTTCCGCCGTGAAAGTGGCGGTGCGCGATACCGGTTCGTTTATGGACCCGCGCTCGCGCAAAGATTGGTGGCAGAGCGACTAGATCAGTCCTCAGCCTGCCCCTGCGCGCCGTCTACGCCCAGCGCGGTCGCCGCGCCTTGCATGGCGGTCAACACGCGCTCGACATGCTCGTCAAAGTCCACGCCCAGCTCTTCAATAAAGCGCAGGTTCTCGTCGCGGTCGATGGCCTCGGTGAACTTGCGGTTCTTCCATTTCTTCTTGACTGAGCTGACCTTGACGTCGTGCAGATTGCGGTCGGGCCGTACATAGGCGCAGGCGAGGATCAGCCCGGTCATCTCGTCGCAGGCGAGCAGCGCCTTGTCCAACAAGCTCTCGCGCGGCACGTGCAGGAAGGTGGCGTGCGCCTCCACGGCGTGGATCAGCGCGGGCGGGTAGTCGCGCTCCCGGAACAGACGCAGCTCGGTGCGCGGGTGCCCGTTGACCGCATCGTCCATATCGGGGAAGCGCTCGTAGTCCAGGTCATGCAGCAGCCCGGTGATGCCCCACAGATCCTCGTCCTCGCCGAAGTGGCGGGCATAGGCGCGCAGCGCGGCCTCCACCGCCAAGTTGTGGCGGCGCAGGCTCTCCGAGTCGATCCATTCGCACAGCAGCGCATAGGCGTCGTCACGGCTGGGCAGAGTCATCGGTCGATCCTTTCTGTTTCCCGTTCAAAGTTACGCTTTCCGGCGGGCCAATAGCACAGGGCGGCGCAGACTGCGCCGCCCTGTGAACCCATCCGCCAAAAGAGGATGGACTTTAGACTACATGCCCATGCCCATGCCGCCCATGTCGCCGCCGCCCATCGCCGGACCCTTGTCCGGCTCGGGGATGTCGGTGACCAGTGCGGAAGTAGTCAGGATCATGGCTGCAATCGAGCAGGCATTTTCGACTGCGCTGCGCGTGACCTTGGCCGGGTCGATGATGCCGGCTTCCAGCATGTCCACGTAGGTGTTGGCGAGGACATCGTAGCCGGTGTTGTTCTTGCCTTCGCCGTGCAGGGCGCGCACTCGCTCAATCACCACCGGGCCGTCGAGGCCGGCGTTGGCGGCGATCATGCGCATCGGCTCTTCCAGGGCGCGGCGCAGGATGCGCAGGCCGGTGGCAGCGTCGCCTTCCAGGCTCAGCTTGTCCAGCGCGGGGATGGCGTTGATCAGCGCCACACCGCCGCCGGGGACAATGCCCTCTTCGACTGCGGCGCGGGTCGCGCTCAGGGCATCCTCGACGCGATGCTTCTTTTCCTTCAGCTCGGTCTCGGTGGCAGCGCCGACGCGGATGATCGCTACGCCGCCGGCCAACTTCGCCAGGCGCTCTTGCAGCTTCTCACGGTCGTAGTCGCTGGTGCTGGCGTCGATCTCGGCGCGGATTTCGCCGATACGGCCCTGAATGGCCGAGCTTTCGCCGGCGCCGCTGACGAACGTGGTCGTGTCCTTGGTGCTGACGACCTTGGCCGCGCGGCCCAGGTCCTCCAACACGACGGTCTCGAGCTTGCGACCCAACTCCTCGGTGATGACCTGCCCGCCCGTGAGGACGGCAATGTCACGCAGCATCGCCTTGCGGCGATCGCCGAAGCCGGGGGCCTTGACAGCCAGGGCGTTGACCATGCCGCGCAGCTTGTTCAGCACGAGCGTAGCCAGGGCCTCGCCGTCGACGTCTTCCGCAATCACCACGATTTCGCGCTTGCCGATCTGGACCAGTTTCTCCAAGACGGGCACGATGTCGCTGGCGCTGCTGATTTTCTTGT
>JBBSBO010000536.1:0-2989 GCA_038251215.1 Caldilineales bacterium | reverse complement strand
GGCAAATTGGCGTTGATCGCCTCCACCTCCACGGGCGGGGCGATGGCGCCGGAGATCAAGCCGGCTGCTGGCGGTTGCGCCAGGTTGGTCCCAGCCGAGTCTTCTAGCGGTGACGCCACGTCGAGCGGAAAGACGCCCAAACGCGAGATGAGGTAATCTTCCACATCCATGAGGTCCACATAAACGCGGGCCGGGCCGGGCTTGCGATAGCTGACGCGCCATTCGCCGCGCGCGGACTGTGCGTCCGCCTCGCCGTCGAGAGGATTCCACCAGCGGATATTGCCCGCGCCGCCGTCGATGCGCACGCGATGCCACTCTTTTACTTGGTCCAGCCCAATCTCCAGTGCGATCTCCAGCGGCTTATCTGGAGATGTCCACACTTTGAATCCCATCAGTACGGGATAAGTGTCCATGCTGGACAAATCGGGGTCCGCCTCTTCTACAATCGCCGAGGTCAGCAGATCGCCCCAACTCAAAGTGGCGACAAACGGGCCTGCCCCGCCGTAGGCGTGCTCCGCCAACGCCAGGGTGTGCCCCGCGGCCCAGGTATCCATCGTCGGCGCGCAGATCACGCCGAGTTCCAGGGCGGCGCCGTCTCCCGTTTGCAGCGAGGCTGGGCCGCACGCGCCGGCTTGATCGTCGCGCGGGGCGGGGAAGAGTAGTTGGAACTGCACCGTATTGGTGTCTTCGGTGGGGACTGCACGCAAACGCGCCGTCATTGCCATTCGTCCATCTCCTTCGCCGGCCTGCCGGGGCGGCTCGCTACCCATAAAGGGGATAACGCCGGCCCGGCTGGGCCTGTCATCAACAAGTTTTGGCAATCTACCAAACTTCACGCCAGGCGGAACGCCACGCCACTTGTTAATATTGACGATAATGACAACAAATGGATACTATGAATCTTGCAAACGGAGAGAAAAACGGCTACGTGGATTGCGAAACAGGTCTCCGCCCTGCTATGCGCGGCGTGTCGGGCTGTCCCATACAGCCGGGTTGACCATATCCGGCGGGCGCTCGCCGCGGAAGAAGGCCAGCACCCGCTCGACAGCCAGTTGCTCAATGCGAATGCGCCCCTCCACCGTCAGCGTGGCGCTGTGCGGCGTGGCGATAATCAAAGGGTGATCGCGCAGCCGCGAGTCCAGCTCAGGTGGTTCGGGGTCGAAGACATCGATGCCCGCGCCGGCCAGCTTGCCGGCGTCCACCGCCTCGAGCAGCGCCTCGGCATCCACCAGGGGTCCGCGCGCCAGGTTCAGGAGGAAGGCGCCGGGCTTCATGGTCGCGATGCGCTCGCGGTTGATCAGCCGATAGGTTTCCGGCGTCACGGGTGCATGCAGGCTGACAAAGTCGGCGCGCTGCAATACCTCTTCCAAGCTCGCCGGCGTCACGCCCAGGGCGGTCGCCTGCTCCGGCGTAATGAAGGGGTCGTAGGCCAGCACTTCCATGTCCAAGCCGTGGCGGCAGATCTGGGCGACACGCCGTCCGATGCGCCCCAAGCCCACCAGGCCGAGGACCTTGCCCGTCACTTCCACGCCGATCAGCACACCGCTGCGCGGGCCAAAGCGGCCCTCCGCCAGCGCGGCGTTACCCTGCTTAACGC
The DNA here is from genome assembly GCA_038251215.1 of Caldilineales bacterium. Classification (GTDB taxonomy): domain Bacteria; phylum Chloroflexota; class Anaerolineae; order Caldilineales; family Caldilineaceae; genus JASGTU01. The sequence goes on along the minus strand of JBBSBO010000536.1, from coordinate 1,392 downwards.
GCTTCGCCAAGTTGAGCAGCATGGCGACCGTATGCTCGGCGGTGGACTCGGTGGGGCCGTCCGGCGTGTTGCACACGACGATGCCATGGCGCGTGGCGTCCTCCAGGTTAATGTTGTCCACGCCGATGCCGGTGCGCTGCACCATGCGCAGGTTGGGCAGTTGTGCGAAGAGGTCGGCATTGTATTGGATCGCCGAGTGGGCGAACATGACCTGCGCCGGCTGCGCACTGGCCCAGGGAGCCTCGGGCGGGGGCGCGGCTTCGATCAGCGTCACGTGGATGGGCAGTTGCTCCAGCGCGTCGGAAAAGAAGGGAACCTCGCGCCACGCATGGGTAAACGCTACCGGATTCATCACAGCCGCCTTTCGAGTCGATTGGAAGGGAAGATGGGGGTGGAAAGCTTACGCGGCCCGGAAGAGGGCTACTTCCAGGTAAAAGAGCGCAGCTCGCTGGGCGGGCTGGCGGCCTCTAGCGCAAACTGGCTGTTGACGCCAGGTTTCACGCGCACGACCGACACTTGCCAGGCATATTCGGCGCTTTCGCCCGCGGGCGGCGACAGCTCCGTGTCCAGGCGATAGCTCGTCGCTTTGGTCCAGATGCTGGGCAAACTTTGCGCCGCGCCGCTGACCGGGTAAACCAGCAGCACATACCACTCATTAGGGTCGAGTACGTCCACGCTGATCCAGCGCAGGAGCGCGGCTTCCTCGCGGCTCAATACGGCGTTGTCGGGCGGGCCGATCAGGCGCGGCTCGATGTAGATCGTCTCTGCCGCCGGGGCAGACGGCTGCGCCGCACTGGCGGTGGGCACGGGCGTCGCCTCCGCCGAAGAAGCCAACACTTCGGTCGGCACCTGGCGCACGGGCACCACCAGCACTTGACCGGGCTGGATCAAAGCGGTGTTACTCAGGCTGTTGGCGCGCTGAATGTCCTCGACCGTGCCGCCGAAGCGCGTGGCGATCGACACGAGCGTGTCGCCGGCCTCGACCGTATACTCGAACTGCGAGGCAACAGCCGCCGCCGCACTTTCCTCCGCCGAACGCGTGATGGGGATGAACAGCTCGTCACCGTCGCGGATCAGTTCATTCTGCAGGCTATTGGCGGCCTGGATCTCGTCCACCGTCACGCCATACAGCCCGGCAATGCCCAGCAGCGTCTCGCCGGCGCGCACGGTATGCTTGACCACGCCGTCGGAGCGCACCACGGGCGTGGGCACATCCGTGGGCGTAGGTTCTGCCGTCGCCGCCGTCTTGGTCACGACGGCGCTTTCCGATAACACAGGGATGTTGGTGGGCAGCAACTGCGCGCCGGCCTGCGTGGCTTCGGCTTGCTGGCGCGGCTGGCTGGCGATGCGCCACCACAAGGCAAGCACCGCCAACACCGCCAGCACCAGCAG
>JBBSBO010000535.1:0-2995 GCA_038251215.1 Caldilineales bacterium | reverse complement strand
CCAGGTGAAGCGCACGTTGGCCGCGGCGGCGAGGGCATTGTAGCCGGGCAGCGCCGGGTGCGGGGCGCGATAGGGCGGCGCGTCAAGTACGAAGAAGCCGGGCGCACTCCACTCGCTCCACAGGCCCGCGGCGCTGCGTGCGCGCACGCGCCAGAAGTAGGCTTCTTCGGGCAGCGGACCGGCGCTTGTCGAAGCGGTCGAAGCGAGGATGTCCACGGCGGGCGCGGCGAAGTCCGCCGTGGCGGCGACTTGCAGCGCATAGGCGACAGCGTCCGGCTCCGCCTGCCAGGCGAGGGCGACAGTTGCCTCGGCGAGCAGCGCGCCCGCTTCGGGAGAGCGCAGCTTGGGCGCGTGCGGCGGGGCGGGCGGAACGCGCGGCTCCACGCGCGCGGAGGAAAGCTGGTCGTTGCCCAGCGCGTGGTCGCTGAGGTCCGCCACTTGCGCGCCTGCGGCGAAGCGCTCGCACACGTCGCCGAAGTTGTCGTCGCGGCAGAGTGTGGCGATCACGTCGGCGCCCACGCGCAGGGACGAGGCGCTGTCATTGGCGAAGGCGAGCGCGGCGGGGTCGGCATAGTCGCCCGCGGCGAGGAGCGTGTACGCGCCGCAGAAATCGGCGTGCTCATACAGCGCCAACTGATCGGCGGCGGGCGCGGGGGCGGTGCAGAGCGCGTCCGCCGCGTTCTCCGAGGTGTAGCGTTTGCCCACGCTCAGCGCGTCCCAATTGGCTTCGCGAAAGTCCATGCGCCCGATGTTCAGCGCCCAGGGCGCGCGGTTGGCGTCGTCCGGCGCGGTCCAGGCGGTGTGCCCGGCGGAGGTCATGTAGTGCAGATGCACGCCCAGCGCGTAGCCCGTTTCGCCCTCCACGCCGATCGGCGTGCCGTAGACCACGCGCTCGCCTACGCGCACGGGGACGCTGTTGGGCGCGAGGTGGACGTACCAGGAATATTCGCCCGTGTCGTGCTGCACGACGACGAGGTTGGCCTGTTGCCAGCAGGAGAAGCTGGGGCAGCCGCCCGCGCTGCTCTGCTTGACAAAGACCACCACGCCCGGCTTGGAGGCGTAGACCGCGCCGGAGGCGGCGTTGCCGAGGATGTCGAAGTCGAGCTGGCTCTCGTGCCCGCTGCCGTCCTTCTGCATGAGGTAGCCGATGCGCCCGGCGGGCCAGGGCAGGCGGTGATCGGCGTAGGTCGCCGCGGCCAGGCCGGGCGCGCCGGGCTGTGCCGGGTCAACGCGCCGCAGAAAGGCCTTGTCGCCCGCGTCGAGCAGGGCGTCGGGCATCTGCGCCAGCGCGGCGTTGAAGGGCTGCGCCGCGCCTTGTGATCCGGCGAGCACGCGCCAGCCGTCCGCGGCGTAGGCGGCCAGCAGCACGATCTCCTGCGGCGGGTTGGCTGGCGTCTGGGCGATGGCGTAGGCCGCGCCGCCGGCGACGCGCACGGCGGTCACGCGCCACGGCGCATCCGCGGCGAGGTCCGCCAACGCGGCTGCCAGCGCGGCCTCCAGTCCATCGGCAGGCGTGTCAGCCTGGCCGGCGGCGACGACCAGCGGCAGATGCAACGCCGGGCCATTCTCTACATTGCTCGCCTGGGCGCGGGCCGAAAGAGTGGGCGACAGCGCGAAGAGACTGAGAAGGGCGAACAGGGCTGCGGCAAAGCGTCGGCTGCGGGCGTGCATGGGCGGGCCTGTGACAAGGATCGGCGACGCGGCCAAGGCGGCGCGTCGAGCGGGCGTGCGCGGATGGGTACAGCATAGAACGCAGGCGGGCGCGGCGCAACGGTCAATTGTCGTGTCGTGCGCGCAATGTTCGGAAATTTGTCGTGAATTTTTGAACGAATACGCAATTAGTATTGCCGACGAGGACGCTGATCCGCTTGTTGTTTCTTGCTGTTCTTGCTGTTGTCTTTTCTTTGCCTATTTTGCGCTCTTTGCGGTTTCTAGTTCTTCCACCCCAATGTGAAATGCGCCCGGGCTTGGGCGTGAGGCGGCTCGCGTGTATACTGCCCATGCACCCTGCGCGCTCGTTCTCCGCACCGGCGTGTACCACGGGCACGTTCTCCACAGGCATGTTCTCCAACCTGGGCGATGCACACGGCAATCCAGACCATAAGGGGTAAACCACGATGACACAGCTCGGCAACGGCGCCCGTGCGTCGACCTACGATCCCGGCGACTACGCACGCAGCCTGGCGGCCTTTCGCCGCAGCGCGCCGGACTATGACGCCACGCGCCATCTGGACGACCTGCGCGCGCGCGAATATGGCCGGCTAGACCGTCGCGGGCAGGTCTATCTGGACTATACGGGCGGCGGGCTGTATGGCGAGTCGCAGGTGCGCGAACACACGCAGCTTCTCGCCGAGAACGTCTACGGCAACCCGCACTCCAACAACCCCACGTCGCTGGCGAGCACCGAGCTGGTCAACCGGGCGCGGGCGTCGGTCTATGAGTACTTCAACGCCTCGCCGCAGGAGTACGCCGTGATCTTCACGGCCAATGCCAGCGCCGCGCTCAAGCTGATCGGCGAGAGCTACCCCTTCACGGCGTGCGACCATTATCTGCTGACCTACGACAACCACAATTCGGTCAACGGCATCCGTGAGTTCGCGCGCAGCCACGGCGCGCAGGTGACCTACTTGCCCGTGCAGATGCCGGAGATGCGCCTGGACCCCGACCGGCTGATCGAATACCTGGACATGCGCCAATTGGGCGGGCACAACCTCTTTGCCTATCCGGCGCAGTCGAATTTCTCCGGCGTGCAGCACTCGCTGGAATGGATCGAGGCGGCGCAGGCGCGCGGCTGGGATGTCGTGCTGGACAGCGCGGCCTTCGCGCCCACCAACCGGCTGGACTTGGGGCGCTGGAAGCCGGACTTTGTGCCGCTCTCCTTCTACAAGATGTTCGGCTACCCCACGGGCGTGGGCGCGCTGATCGCCCGGCGCGCGGCGCTGAAGAAGCTGCGCCGGCCCTGGTTCGCGGGCGACACCATCACCATCGCCTCGGT
>JBBSBO010000534.1:0-3004 GCA_038251215.1 Caldilineales bacterium | reverse complement strand
GCTCCTGATGTCTCGACCTGCGCCGCGTGGATAAGCCGCTGAATAGGGGTGGGTCTTTGCCGCGGCATTGTACCACGAAAGCCGCACACGCCGCCTGCTCAATCGCTGCACTCGCTCAATCGCTGCCGCCGATGTAGGCGCGCACCATCTGTTGCCAATAGGGCCAGTCGTGGCTCCAGCCGTCCCACTCGCGAAAAGCGTGGGGTACGCCCTTCTGCCACAGCGCGCGGCTGAGGCGCCGGTTGTCCTCGATGTTGGGGTCCTCGCGGCCGATGACGATGATGATGTCCATGCGCCGCATGGCATCCAGCGCGCTCCCGTCGGCGAGGTTGGGCAGGAAGTGGTTGGGCGAGTTGAAGTAGATGTTGTCGTCGTAGTAACCGCCGAAGAAGTTGGACATGTCATATTTGCCGCTGAGCGCCAGCAGGCGCCCGAATTGATGCGGATGGCGGAAGGCGATATTGGCGGCGTGGAAGGCGCCGAAGCTGCAACCGTGCGCCATCAGGAACGGGTTATCGTTCTTCTGCCGCGAGAGGGGCAGCACTTCGTTGAGGATGTAGTCCTCGTATTGCAAATGGCGGATGATGCGGCCCGCCGGGTGCGCCCAATAGCAGTAAAAGCTTTCGGCGTCGACGCTGTCCACGCAATAGAGCTGCAACTGTCCGTTTTCCAACTGCCCGGCGAGGTTATCCACCATGCCGCGGTCCTCGTACTCATAGAAGCGGCCCTGGCTGGTGGGGAAAACGAGCACACGCGCGCCAGCGTGTCCGTGGATGAGCAACTCCATGTCCCGGTTGAGGCGGGGGCTGTACCATCGGTGATATTCGCGATGCATGGCAGGGATCTTTCTTGAGGTTTTCTTGAGATAATGACAAGCAATTAGGCCGGAACCTCGATCACGCTGTGCGGCGTAAGGTAGCCGCTTTCGGTGCGGGCCATCGTTTCGCCGTCGAGGCGCCAATCGCCTAGCGGCTGCGCGTCGCTCGTCACCCAGAAGCGGTAGACATGACGGCCCGGCGGCAGCAGCAGCGTGATGTGCCACCAGCCGCGGCCCGCCGCCATCAGCGGCAACTGCTCCGGCTGCCAGGCGTTGAAGCTCCCCAGCACGCTCACCTCGCGCGCCTGCGGGGCCAGGCAGCCAAAATAGACCAGCGCGCCGGACATTGATCCGGTCATGGATGCAGGCGAAGCAGACCACGCGCCGGCGCCGGCTGCCAATCTATCGCGCTTTGCCGTCGCGCGCAACTCGCCCGCCGGCCCAGGGGGGAACAGGAGCGGCACGCCGGGCAGCGGTTCGCGCAGCACGGAGCCGCTGACCGGGAAGCCGCGCAGCCTTCCTGCGCCGCGCCGCAGCGCCGCCGCCACGGCTGTCGCCGGCTGGAGCAAGCCTGCGCCGGCGCGTTCGGCGGGCAAGTGCGGCAGCGGGCGCGCCGTCTGCGTGAGGAGGGCGCGCACCTGCTGCGGGCTAAGCTGCGGGTTGGCCTGCAGCATCTGCGCGGCCACCGCCGACACCTGGGCCACAGCCACGCTCGTCCCATCGACGTGTTGGTAGTAGGCGTGAACCCACTTATGCGCGTTCATGCGCCGGCGCAGGGCCTGCTCCATCTCCGCCAGCCAGGCCTGGGGATGGCCGTCCGGGTGACTGCGCCGATAGACCGGGTCGAGATGCAGCGCGCGCTGCCAGTGTTCCAGGAGCATCTGCCGCCGTTCACCGCCTACGCCTTCCCCAGGACCTTGCCCTGCGTCCAGCAACGTACGGCGCAGCGCGGCGATGGCGTGCATCTCGCGAAAGACGGGGTTGACCGGCAGAATGGGCGAGGGCAGCCAGCGCCCCAACGCCAGCAGTTCGGGCTTGTGCAGGACGGCCCCGCGCACGGCGACCGCGCCCCAGTTGTGCGGGTAGAGGTCCAGGCTCTGCGCCGCGTGCTGCCGGGTCTGCCAGGCAGGCGAGGTGTTCAGGTCGTCCACGCCGCCCACCGTCAGGACGGAAGGCGCCTGCGCCGGGGCGAGCAGGCGCGGCGCGTGGCTGTTGCCGGCTGCGGCGGCAATGAAGACGCCGCGGCGCGCCAGCTCCTCGGCAGCCAGACAGACCGGATTGTCGCGCCAGTCCTGCTCAAAGTCGCCGCCCACGCTGATGTTGAGCACGCGCACGTTGTGCTCGCGCCAGCGGTCGCGCTCCAGCAGCCAATTGAGGCCGCGCACAATGTCCTCTTCGGGGATGCGCCCGTCGCCGCGCCCGATCTTGACGGCGAGGATCTGCGCGCCGTGAGCATAGCCGCGATAGCGTCCCTGGCTGAGCAGGCCGTTGCCGGCTGCGATCACGGTCGTCATTTGACCGTGCCAGCTGTCGCCCGCGCCGTCCCACAGGCTGGGCTGATCCAGGCCGCTGCGCTGGGCGCCGTCGGTCAGGTCGACATAGTGATGCAGACGCAGCGCGCGCCGTTGCAGCGCTGCGCGCCATTGCCGGGCGTTGAGCGCGGCCCACTCGGGCGCATTGGGCCAAATGGGCGCAGCGGTTAGGTCGGGGTGCGGATAGTAGCCGCTGTCGAGAAAAGCCAGCGTAACGCCCGCGCCGTCGAAGCCGGGATGGTCGGGCAGACGCTCGGCCTGTCCCAGCACCGTTTCCTCGTCCGCGCGATAGTAGGGGAAGGTCGCAGGCGGGTCGGTGCTCGCGTGTAGCGAGGTCAGGCTGCGCTCGGACGCCAACTGGCGAGCAGCATCCAAGGTGCAGGCCGGGCAAATGCCCTGCTGCGGCTGCCAGCCGGCGCTGCGACGGCGCAACCGGCGCGCCACAGGTTCAGCCAGTTCCGAGCTTTTGTAGAGGAGGCGGGGGTCAGTGGGCGCGCCGCACAGGGGGCAGGCGACCCTTGTCACGACGGATGAACGCCAGTGCGGCTCGCATCGTCGCCATCATCGTCGCCATCCTCAGCCGCGCCGTCAGCGGCTTCAGCCGCCAGGCGCGCCCAGTCGACGCCTACGCCGAAGCCGGGTTCGCCCGTTTCGG
>JBBSBO010000533.1:0-3005 GCA_038251215.1 Caldilineales bacterium | reverse complement strand
CTTGGCGAGCGTGCCCATCGAAGGCGCCGTCGTCTTCCTGCACCCCGAAGTGAACCTGACGGCGGAGAATCCCGTCCCGCTCGCCCTGCGCGTGGACCAGGTGAAGGAGTACATCCGCCGCCGCGCCAAAGACGCTAGAGTGTCGCCCGACGTCGCCCGCCGCCTGACCGAGCGCATGGTGCAAGTCGCCGCCTACCAGGATGCGAGCGACGACGCGGCCTAGAACGTAGTTTCACACGAACCCCAGACGCCTCTCCTTGAGGCTGACGTAGCAGTTGTGACCGATCACCAGGTGATCCAGCACCTCGATGTCGAGCAGCTTGCCCGCGTCCACGAGCATCTCCGTCATGCGCACGTCTTCCGGGCTGGGCGTTGGGTCGCCGCTGGGATGATTGTGTACCACGATGATCGAGGCCGAGTTGGCGCGAATGGCCTCGCGGAAGACCTCGCCCACGCGTACCACCGCCGCGTTGAGGCTGCCGGCATAGACCGTGACCACGCGCAGCACGTGGTTCTTGGTGTCCAGCAGCACCGTGCGCAGCTGCTCCTGCTGCAACAGCCCCATCTCGAGCATCAACAGGTTGGCGACATCCGCCGGGCTGCGCACCTGCAGGCGATCCTGCGGCAGCGTTGCCGCCAGGCGCTTGCCCAGCTCCATCGCCGCCAGAATTTGCGCGGCCTTGGCCTCGCCCACGCCGTGCTGGAGGCATAGCTCGTCATACCCCGCCTGCGCCAGCCCGGCGATGCCGCCGAAGCGCGTCAGCAGCCGCTCCGCCATGCGGATGACATTCTCGCCGCGCCCGCCCACGCGCAGGATGATCGCGAGCAGTTCGGCGGCGCTGAGCGCCGAGGCCCCGGCGTAGGCCAGACGCTCGCGCGGGCGCAAATCCGCCGGCAGATCGCGGATCAAGAGATGATACTCAGATCGGTCAGTAGTGCGGTCAACAGTTTCCATGCTGTGCGCTCCAGCCAGAGGAAGCGGATTGAGAATGAACGCCGCCGGGATTTGCCGTTTGCTCTGGGCAATAGTCTAGGACAACGGTCTAGGAAAACGGTCTGGGACAATGGTATACTGACCGGCAAATAGGGCGTTGCGCTTGCTGTCGATTATACCGCGCCGCCGCGTTTCCGGCGACTGTGGTTTGATACAGCCAGGTATAGGCGGAAGGCGGGCGCGCACGTCCTTCACCCAGCGCCGGGGCGAGTGTCCCCGCACCCAGACAGATTCGGCTGCCCCATGAAGACGTTCTTCTACGACCGCACCGCCTATAGCCTCTCCGCCGAGCCGGTGCCGAGCTTTTTTCTCAAACTGGACGACGTGTTCGACGCACACTTCTCCGAGCACGGCGAATTTGCCGTGAACCGCAACGTGCTGCTGGCGGAAAGCGTCTGCGCGCGCATGGCGGATGTGGAGATGTACGCATTCCTGATGGAGGATGTGCGCAAGCGCAACAGCGTGGAGCGCAAAGAGGAAGACCGCGCCGCCATTCTGACGCGCTCGTTCCTGCTCGGCTTTATCGCCGCCAGCCAGGCGCTGCTCGACAGTTGCGCGGCGACGCTCGCCACGCTCTACGATCTGCCCCTGACGCGGGCCGAGCGCACCTTTGCCGACGGCAATTTCTGGCATCAGTTCGTGCTGCTTGTGCCCGCGGTGCAGCGGCGCTATCATCCGCTGCGCCTCTTTTTCAACGAAATCCTGCGCTGGCAGCATGAAACGGTCTACCGCCTGCCGCCGCTCGTAGTGCTGCACAGCCATTACGGGCATCTGCCCGGCCGCGACGCCCAGTTGCGCGTGGTGGATGACATCCATTTTGAGCTGGATCAACTGGCGCAAGAACCCTACGCCGCCAACTGGATCGACCCGCTGGAACTCTACTCGCGCTGGAAACCGCGCCTGCTCTCCCTGTGCGAGAAGGTCTGCCAGGACATCGAGAGCCATACTGTTTGACAACCAAGCCGCCGCCGGATAAAATTTAACCATGACTAAAACAAGGGCGTCGCAGAAGGGCAAGACGCTCACGACGGCCCACGAGGACTATATTAAGGCGATCTACTTGCTGCGCTCGCAGGGCGAAGAGGTCACCAACTCCGCCTTAGCAAACCACCTGGAGGTCTCGCCCGCGTCCGCCACCAACATGGTCAAGAAGTTGGCTGACCTGCGCCTGGTCGAGTATGAGCCGTACCAAAGCATCACGTTGACGCCCTCGGGCGAACGCGTCGCCCTGGAAGTGCTGCGCCATCACCGCCTGCTCGAGCTGTATCTGCACCAGGAGCTAAAGCTGCCCTGGGACCAGGTCCACGCCGACGCCGAACGGCTGGAGCACGTGATCAGCGAGACGCTGGAAGATGCCATCGCCCTCGCCCTGGGCAACCCTCTGATCGACCCGCACGGCGACCCCATCCCCAGCAAGAAGGGCCTGGTGGAAAAGGTGGGGGGACAGCCGTTGAGTACGGCGCGCGTGCATCGCAAGTATCGCCTCGTGCGTGTACTCATGCAGGACGAGGAACGGCTGCGCTACTTGGGCGCGCTGGGCCTCTATCCCAACGTCAGCATCACTTTACTCGAACACGCCCCGTTCGACGGCCCGCTGCTCATCGACATCGAAGGCGAACACCATGCCTTGGCGCACGATATGGCCGGCTCGCTGCTCGTTGTCGCCTGGGACGAAAGCTCACAGCCATGAATAAACTGCTGCACAAGCTCTTCGGCGGACGCGACGATACACCTGACGCGCCCGGCGCGTCGAGTACGCCGTCACGCCCGATCATTATCGTATCGGGGCTGCCGCGCTCGGGCACTTCCATGATGATGAAGATGCTGGAGGCGGGCGGGCTGCACGTCTTCGTCGATAACCTGCGCACGCCCGACCCGGACAACCCCGAGGGTTATTACGAATACGAGCGCGTCAAAAAGCTGGACAAGGATGACACCGCCTGGGTGGGGCAGGCGCAAGGCCAGGTCGTCAAGGTGATCTCGGCGCTGCTCGAGCATTTGCCGCCGGAGT
>JBBSBO010000532.1:0-3007 GCA_038251215.1 Caldilineales bacterium | reverse complement strand
TCACATTCTGTCGATTCGCAACTGATTGACTCACTACGCTAACTCCTTGGGTTGGGTGGATATGGACTGCCTGTCTATCGTTAGCTAGCGCCTGGCGCCTAGTTATCTTGCCGGTCATTGATCGGCGCCGGCGTTACCAGGGGGGGATCGAGCAAAAGCGGCCGTGTGCGCAAGTTGTAACGCAGGGCCAACATACGGATCGCAAAGAAGAGGCCGATGCAACTCCAGGCTGCGATGGCTTGGTTGATTTGCAAGCCGCGCACCAAGAATAAGAAGACAACACACGTCAAGAGCAGGGCAGACACGGCATAGCGCCCCGGTTTGAGCATCGCCGGCGTATCGCCCACCACCACATCGCGCAACAGGCCGCCGCCGAAGCCGTTGACCACGCCCACCAGGATCACACCGGACAACGGCACGCCGGCGCGCAGAGAAAGCTGCATGCCCACGATGGCGAAGGCAGGCACGCCGACGGCATCGATCAGGCTGATGAGATGGTCCACCAACGGCATACGCGCGATCCTGGTGCGCAACAATATGACGACGAGTACAGCCGCCACGACGATGGGAATGTACAGCCCGTCCTGCAGCACGGGCGGCTTTTGTTGTAAGAAGAGGCCGTCACGGATCAGCCCGCCGCCTGTGGAGGCAAGCAAGGCAATTACCAAGACGCCGGAAACGTCATAGCGCTTGTGCATGCCCACAATCGCTCCGCTCAACGCCCACAAAAACGTGGCGACGTAGTCGAGTAGAATGGGCAGCTGGAACTCAGGTTGCGGCATCGTGTGCGCTCGTGCGGCCAACAGGGTCATCGCAGCGCCAGGGTTGAGAGTGCATAGAGTGAGAGTCCTCCCAAGAAGAGCAGGCCGGCAAAACTCGGTTCTCCGTCGCGGTTAGCCTCCGGGATCATGCTTTGCGTCACGGTTGTGATCAAGAAGCCGGAGGCCAGGGCAATCAAGACCATTTTCGGGCCAATCGGCTGGTTGCGCAGGAGCAGATAGCCAATCAGGGCGCCGCCGATGATGCACGCGATAAACAAATACGAAAGCCGCCGGCGTGTTTGCTGGGACAGACCCTGGCGTTTGGCCGTGGCAATCGTGACGAAAGCCAGCGGAGCAGTGCCCAGCGCCAGGCTGATCGCCAGCAAGAGGCCCGTGCCCAGGGTCAGCGTGGAGCCGACGCCGATGACCATGCCGTCGATTACCAAGTCGGTCAAGATGCCGACGTAGAGGCCGAGCGATTGTGGGCCGCCTTCGACTGCCGGACGGGCGGCGAGCCTTTGCGCCGAGTAGTACTCGAACGAGACATATAGCGCGCCGCCCACAAAGAAGCCCAATACAACCGCTACGGTTGAGCCATAGCGCACCGCAGGCGGCATCAACGTTAAGGCGACCAGGGCGGTGATCAGTCCTGCCGCGAATTGCAGGGCGGCGGCAACCACGCGCTGGGGCGCATCATAGCGCTCGGCGAGCGGCGCACCCAGATAGGTGAGGCCGGCGGCGAGGGCGGAGATGCCGAAGACGAGCAGAAACTCATTCATGAAGTTCGCGTCTCGTGCAGCTTGGATGCGTGCGACAATGTTTCATGCCCTTCCGGTGTGACGAGGATAAGGTCCTCTATGCGGACGCCGCCCCAGCCCGCGAGATAGATGCCTGGTTCGATGCTGGTGATCATGCCTGCCTGGAGCGGTGCGCTGCTGCCGCCGGGCAATACCCAGCGCAGGGATGGCCCTTCGTGGATGTCGAGGCCGACGCCGTGGCCTAGCCCATGCCCGAAGTGGTCGCCGTAGCCGGCGGCGGCGATGACGTCGCGGGCGAGTGCGTCGATCTCGTGGGCGAGCACACCGGGACGTATGCCGGCAATGGCCTGTCGCTCCGCTTCGAGCACGATATCGTAGATCTCCCAGAAGCGCTGGTCGGGTTGACCTAGAACGATCGTGCGCGTGAGGTCGGCGTGATAGCCGTCGAGCAAAGCGCCCATGTCGATGACGATGGTGCGGCCTTCGCCCAGGGTTTCGTCGCCCGGGTGGTGGTGCGGCTGTGCGGCATTGGGGCCTGCCGCTACGATGATGGAGAATGACGGGGCCTGCGCGCCGAGTTCCTTCATTTTGTCGTCGAGCATCTGTGCGGCCTGTAATTCGGTGTGTTCGGGGCGCAGGCGCGGGATGACGGCCTCGATGGCCTCGTCGGTGATGGCGATGGCGCGGCGCAGGGTCGCCATCTCTTGCTCGTCCTTGATCTCGCGCAGCCCTTCGATCAGCCCTTCGGTCGGCACGAGTTCGACGCCCTCACCCAGGGCCGCGGCCAGGCGACCATAGTCGGCGACCGTGGTGTGGCCCGCCTCGAAGGCGAGGCGGGCGATGCCCTGCTCACGCGTGAGCGCGGCCAATAGCTGCGGCATGCTCTTGCCGGGGTTGACGACCTCGTGCAGCGTGAAGCCGGGCGCTTCATGGCCTGCTTGCAGGCGGTAGCGGCTGTCGGTGAAGATATAGCAGCCGGCCTGTGTGACGAGCAGCCAGCCGTAGCTGCCGCTGAAGCCGCTGAGATAGCGCCGGTTGGACGGGGCGCCGACCAAGATGGCCGGCAACCCCTTCTCGCTTAGTTCTGTGCGTAGACGTTCGATGCGTTGCTGCATAGCAATGTTTCCTTTGTGTGCGGCCTGCGGCATTGGCTAGAATGCGACGGGATAGCCAGGCCCCACGGGGATGCCGAGGACGAACCACAGGATGAGCAAGATGGTCCACAATACCAGAATGATCACGGCATAGGGCAGCATCAGCGCGACGAGCGTGCCTATGCCGAAATTCTTCTGATAGCGTTGGGCGAAGATGACGATCACCGGGAAGTAAACCATCAGGGGCGTCAGCGTGTTGATGGGCGAATCGCCGACGCGGTAGGCGGCGAAAACGGTTTGCGCGGGCACGCCGAGGCGGATGAAGAGCGGCACGAAGATGGGCGCGAAGATCGCCCACTTAGCCAGCGAGCCGGGCATGATGAAGTCAAGCAGG
>JBBSBO010000531.1:0-3008 GCA_038251215.1 Caldilineales bacterium | reverse complement strand
TATCCGGGCGTCAGCAGCATGGACATCCTAGACAACGTCGTCCCCTACATCTCCGGCGAAGAAGAGAAGATGGAGGAAAAGGAGCCGCAGAAGCTGATGGGCGTCTTCGACGGTGAGCGCGTGCGCAACGCCGACTTCGTGATCAGCGCGCACTGCAACCGCGTGCCCGTGCGCAACGGTCACCTGGAGGCGGTCAGCGTGGAGTTCGAGCGCAAGCCGAGCCGCGAAGAGATTCTGCAGGCCTGGCAAGAGTACCGGCCCCTGGCGCAGCAGTTGCAACTGCCCAATGCGCCGCAGCCGGCAGTATTGTACGACGACGCGCCGGACCGGCCGCAGCCACGGCTGGACCGTCTTGCCGGCACGGTGCCGGGCATGGCAACCGTCGTGGGCCGCCTGCGGCCCGACCCGTTGTTCGACTATAAGTTCGTGCTGCTGGGGCACAACACCATCCGCGGCGCTGCGGGTGGCAGCCTACTCAACGCTGAGTTGATCGTGGCCCAGGGATATTTGGGGCAGGAAGCTGCCGCATTGACCCGATCTCTGCAAGTGGCGTAGGCTGAAACCGAATTCGACCGAGAGTCTTTGTATGGGATAGGGGGATCATGTGAGCATGACGTCTACTACAAGCGTGCCGACGAACGAGCAAGCAGAGGCCGAGATGAAAAACTACGGACGCGCCGCTTTGGCCGACTATTTCGGCGACTTTGTAATCTATCGCAACTTGGAACCGTTGGACCGGCGCTTGCCGGGGCTAAAGGCCGCCGCCTACAAGATGAACCTGAGCAGCGACCGAATTCCCCGCAAGCTGGATACGGACTACGCCAAGGCCGCCATCTTCTTCGCCGAGCAGGGACAAAAGCTGCGGCGCCAGAAGGCGGCGTTGAGCGAACTGCTCTTCATCGGCGACACGCCTTCGGGCGACGGCGAGGCCTATGCCAACATGCAGCAGCTAAGCGGATGGCAGGGTAGTTGTTTCATCGGCTGTGAGCAGCCTCAGCAGAAATTCGTGGTCGACATCGACGAAGAGGACGCCATCTACGTCGCCAACCGTTGGGCGGCGCTGGGCGACTGGGTGCAGTGGGCCAGGCAGCGCGGCATGCACCTGGACGAACGCACGGTCGTCTTGGTTGATATCGACAAGACGGCGCTGGGCGCCAAAGGCCGCAACGACAACGTGATCAACGCGGCGCGGCTGGAAGGCATGTTTCGCACCATGGTCTCGGTGCTGGGCGATAGTTTTGACCGCACCGCCTTTGAACGCGAATATGCCGAACTCAACCGCTCGCGCTATCACTTCCTCACGGCGGACAACCAGGACTATCTGGCGTACATCTGCCTGGCGCTCAATGCGGGCTTGGTCAGCTTTGACGAGATCCTGGACGAGATCAAGTCGGGCAGCCTGGCGAATTTCGAGCAGTTTTTGCGCTGGGTGGGCAGCCGCATGTTGATCTACCCCGAAGGCGGCGAAAAGCTGCGCCAAACGCACGAGGCCGTGGTGTGCAGCGTGCGCATGGGCGACCCCACGCCGTTCAAGCAGTTCCGCCGCCAGGAGTTCATGTCGACCATCGAGCGCATGGGCTTCATGCTCGACGAGACGCCGGTCGACGAGTTGCTGGCCCGCGAGATCACGTTGACCAACGAGGTGTGCGAGTTGGTGACCTGGCTGGAGGCGCGCGGCTGCCTGCTGCTGTGCCTCAGCGACAAGCCGGACGAAGCCTCGTGCCCCGATGCGCATGTCTCGCCCGACCTGCCGCCCATCCACCGCGCACAGACGCACCGCGTAGGCGGCAGCATCCAGGCCGTCCTCGACGCCATCGGTTAGGCGCTCGGCGCGGTAAATTCGGCGCAGCGGACCGGCCCAGTGAACCAAAGCGCCATGCGCAATCGTTCTTACTGATTGGATGGGCCGCACAAAGTAAACTGGAAAGTACGCAACAAGTCAATACACCTTTGAGGAAGCTTGATGCAAGTTAAGAAATACCATCGGTAGTAACGACTTTAGTCGTTCCTGCCCCGCTTGACGGTCGTAGCCGCGGGCAGACGACTGAAGTCGTCACTACGGGCATAACCGAAAGGCGATCCGGTAGCGTTGCTATCGTAGCGTGCATAGGGAGAAAGTCAACTTGAGGGGCAATGACGCCGGATAAAAAACAGCCGTCGCGCGACAATCGCGGTTCGAGCGGCAATCACGGAGGAGAGGACCCCAAGGGGTCCGGCGGCAGTTTCCTGGGACGGAGCTGGTTTTGGCTTGTCTTGGCGGTACTGGTGCTCTTTGGCTCGCGCTTTTTCTTCAGCCGGCCTGCCGATACGTCGAATATGGTTGGGCTGAACGAAGTGGCCCAGAAGGTGGAAGCGGGCCAAGTCTCGCGCATCGTCGTGCAGGGCGACCTGGTGACGGTCGAACTAAGCGAAGGCGAGGACGTGCGCAGCCGCAAGGAGACCGACTACAGCCTGCTCGACACGCTCAAAACCCTGGGCGTAAGCGCCGAAAAACTGGAGACGCTGCCCATCGTGGTGGAGAGCGCGCCCAACAGCAGCGCCCTCTTCAGCTGGCTGATCATGCTGCTGCCGATGGTGCTAATCTTCGCTTTCTTCTTCTTCATCATGCGCCAAGCCGGCGGCGGCGGGCAGAACCGCGCCATGCAGTTTGGCCGCAGTCGTGCGCGCAAGCTGGACACGGCTGACCGCCCCACGGTCACCTTCGCCGATGTCGCCGGCGCGGACGAAGCCAAGCAGGAATTGCAGGAAGTCGTCGAGTTCCTCAAGGAGCCGCAAAAGTTCGCGGCCCTGGGCGCGCGCATCCCCAAAGGCGTGCTGCTGGTCGGCTCGCCGGGCACGGGCAAGACGCTGCTCGCCAAAGCCGTAGCGGGCGAGGCGGGCGTGCCCTTCTTCAGCAGCTCCGGCTCCGAATTCGTGGAGATGTTCGTGGGCGTGGGCGCCAGCCGCGTGCGCGACCTGTTTGAGCAGGCCAAGAAGAGCGCGCCCTGCATCATCTTCATCGACGAGAT
>JBBSBO010000530.1:0-3009 GCA_038251215.1 Caldilineales bacterium | reverse complement strand
GGGCGCAGGCCTGCCGTCGATCTCGGCATGGAACGCGTCCGGGTATTGCGTCGAGCTGTGATTGCCCCAGATCGTCACCTTCTTCACAGCGGTCACCGGCGTCTCCGCCTTTTCCGCCAGTTGCGTCACCGCCCGGTTATGGTCCAGCCGCGTCATCGCCGTGAAGCGCTCGCGCGGGATGTCGGGCGCGTTGCGCATGGCGATCAGCGCGTTCGTGTTGGCCGGATTGCCCACTACCAGCACGCGAACATCCGAGGCTGCCACCGCATTCAGCGCCTGCCCCTGCGGCCGGAAGATGGCCCCGTTGGCATCCAGCAAGTCCTTGCGCTCCATACCCTTGCTGCGCGGCCGCGCGCCGATCAGCAGCGCCCAGTTCGCCCGGTCAAAAGCCACGCGCGGGTCATCGGACAGGACCAAGCCCGCCAAGAGCGGAAAGGCGCAATCGCTCAACTCCATGGCGACGCCCTCCAGCGCCTTCAGCGCGGGCGTGATCTCCAACATCTGCAAAATGACCGGCTGCTGCGGCCCAAACAGATCGCCGTTGGCGATCCGGAAGGCAATGGCATAGCCGATGTTCCCCGCCGCCCCCGTCACTGCCACGCGAATCGGTGATGACATGATCTGGCCTCCTCTAACTTCCTGAACCTATTTGAGAAAAGAGTATCTGACAAGAGTATATGACAAGACTATACGACAAGACGATGAATCAGTGTGCAGCAACCAAACCGGCACAGCATCGCGCCTGCAGAGTAACCGTGCCGGCCGGCCTTGCTGCGCAAAAAGCAACGCCCCGGTTTGGGCCTTGCCAGTTTCCTATACTATAGTATGCTCTTCTCTGACTC
This sequence comes from Caldilineales bacterium, assembly GCA_038251215.1. Lineage (GTDB taxonomy): Bacteria > Chloroflexota > Anaerolineae > Caldilineales > Caldilineaceae > JASGTU01. The sequence goes on along the minus strand of JBBSBO010000530.1, from coordinate 2,167 downwards.
TGTCAGGATACCGCCAATCAGCCGTTTTACCAACTGGTCTTGGCGAATCCGGACATCCGCCCAACCGGCAGAGATCGGCGCCATGAATCCAACCAAGGAGAATTGTCTTATGCACGCTCAGCAACCCGTTCAGAGATGGCCCCTCATCGCCGCCCTGATTGCACTTCTGGCAGGCCCCTTAGCAGGCCTCGCCCTCGACGTCGCCCCGGCGCATGCAGCCCCCAGCGCCGACCCCAGCAAAGAGATCGTCTACATCGACCGCGACGGCGTCATTCGTGTACTGGACACGCAAGGCTCGCCGCTCGTGCAGTGGTTCAGCCCCACGGGCGACTGGAACTTGGTCGACCTAGGCGACGTCAACGCTGACGGCGACCTCGAGATCGTCGCCATCGGCGTTGACGGCAGCAACACCAAAGTCGCCGTCTTCGACCCCGTCATCGCCTCCGGCGCCGTCGATCCCAACAAGAAGATCAACGGCATCCCCTGGGACACGCTCTACGAGACCACGGCGCCCGGCATCCCCGGCATCATCCTCTCCGATGACTTCGACAGCGGCATCCCCGGCGATGAGCTGCTCTACTCCTACCGTGACGGCGCCCGCGTCTCGCACACAATTGTTCTCAATGCCGACCCGGCGGGCCTCGTCAACGGCAAGCCCAATGGCCGCCTCTGGAAGCAACACATCGAGTATATCGATCCGGAGATCGGCCGTGAATGGCGCTTTGCGGATAGCGGCAACATCAACGGCGTCGGCTCGGCCGAGGCCGTACTCGTCGACAGCAAGAGCGCTCTGACTCGCTTCGACGTCTTCGACATGGACAAAGGCTTCCTGCGCATCGACGGCAAGAACTCCAGCAGTGATAACATCCGCAAGGTCGCCGTCGGCGAGATCATCCCGGTCGAGAATAGCACCGATGAAATTGCCGAAATCCGCTCCACCAAGCCCGGCAGCGAAAGCCTCAGGGTCTACAAATGGAAGCCGGCCGACGCCGAACTCAGCACCGATGAAGGCTTTGCCTTCTCACCCCAGCCAGAATATGTCTTCCTAGCCGATATCTCGGGCAACGGCGACAAAGAGGTCTTCTTCCTACGCAAGAACTCCCTGGAAGATGGCGCGCGCCTAATCATGGTCAACGAGTGGGGCGACGACCAGAAGACGCTGGGTGACATTGAGATTTCCCTCAATGATATCGAGGGCGGCAAAGACGACGCCTTCAAGATCGGCGGCGGCGGCGACATCGACGGCGACGGACGCGACGAGATCATCATCGCCAGCGACAGCCGCATCGTCGTCTTCACTGAGCCGCAACGCACCATGGCAGCCAACTCACGCGTGGATTACGTGCTGCCCACCAACAACGACGTAATTAAGGTCGGCGACCTCGACGCCAAGGGCTTCATCGAAGGCGTGATGTTCGGCACAGACAAGAGCCTGGTCGAGGCGGCCGTGCCCACCGGCACCCGCGGCGGCAGCGAAACGGTGCGCGTCACCAATCTCACCAGCAACGACGCCATCAACTTCTCTGTGGTAGCGGGCTTGCCGGCCTGGCTGACGGTCACGCCCATGGCCGGCGCCACCCCAACCAACCTCACCTTCACCTTTGATGCCACAAATCTGGCGGTGGGGGTGTACCAAGCCACAGTGCAGCTTACCAGCAACGAACAGGTGATCAACAAGCCCTATTCCATCAGCGTCGTGCTCACCGTGGAGCCGGCTGCCCTCTCCTTCGCCCCCGGCGCAGCGAGCTTCGTCTACTTCCCCTGCCCGCCGACAGTCACTATCACCGACACCCCGGTCATTACCAATTTCACGCCGCTGAGTATGGACATTGAAATCGGCGGCACACAAGGGCTGACCTTCCAGGCCGTCATCCTGCCCGTGCCCGACGTAGGCGCGGCGGGCGCAGGCGCCTTGCCTGGTCGCATCACCGGCGGCGAGATCAAGGACGGCGCCATGCTGCTCTACGATGACCTGGGCAACAACCTGCGTATCGACTCCGCCGCAGCGGCAAGCATCAGCGCCGGCGACGTCATCACCTGGCCTAACAACGTGCCCTGGATCGTCTCGGCTACGGCGACGACGACCACCGTACCGTCCACCCTCTCGCTCACCGTGAAGCCCCAGGTCGACAAGGCGCCATTCGACTATCGCCAGGCCGTCATGGTC
>JBBSBO010000529.1:0-3021 GCA_038251215.1 Caldilineales bacterium | reverse complement strand
GTTCGTCAAGCAGCAGCCTGAGCTCAACTATCGCAACCCCGAGGTGCGGGCGGCGTTGATGGACACCCTCCGCTTCTGGCTCGACCGCGGCGTGGACGGCTTCCGCGTCGACGTGCTGTGGCTGATGATCAAGGACGAGCAGTTCCGCGACGAGCCGCCCAACCCCGATTGGGACGGCGTCAACCCGCACAACAGCGTGTTGCACATTTACACGGCGGATCGGCCCGAGGTCCACGAACTGATCCGCGCGATGCGCGCCGTCCTCGATGCATACGACGAGCGCATGATGGTCGGCGAGATCTACCTGCCGAACGACAAACTCGCGACCTACTTCGGCGCGGATCACGACGAGGCGCATATGCCGTTCAACTTCCAGTTGATCCGTATGCCGTGGCAGGCCCAGACGGTGCGGAAGGCGGTGGACGCGTACGAAGCCTCGCTGCCCGCGGGCGCGTGGCCCAACTGGGTGCAGGGTAACCATGACCAGAAGCGCGTCGCCAGCCGCGTCGGCCCGGCGCAGGCGCGCGTGGCGAACATGATGCTGTTGACCCTGCGCGGCACGCCGACCACCTATTACGGCGAGGAACTGGGGATGGAGAACGTGCCCATCCCGCCGGAGATGATCCAGGACCCGCCCGCGGTAAACCAGCCCGAGATCGCCGACGTGGTGGGGCGCGACCCCGTGCGCACGCCGATGCAGTGGGACGCTTCGCCCAACGCCGGCTTCACCGAGCCTGACGTCACCCCGTGGCTGCCGGTCGCCGCGGATTACCGCACGCGCAACGTGGCGGCGCAATCGAAAGACCCGCGTTCCATCCTGAGCCTCTACCGCGCGCTCACCGAACTCCGCCGCGCCGAGCCTGCGCTGCACAGCGGCGCGTACCGCTCGCTCGACGCGGGGACCGATGACGTGTTCGCCTACCTGCGCAGCGCGCCGAATGGCACCGGCTTCCTCGTCGCACTGAACTTCAGCAACACGTCGCACACGCTGGACTTCAGCGACGTGGCCGGGGCCGTGGCGCAAGTCGCCGTGACCACTGGCATGGATCGTGAGGGCAAGATCAACCCCGGCCGCCTGATGCTCGAACCGAACGAAGGACTGGTGCTGCGGTTGGGGTAGAATGTGCTAAGGTGCAACGCACTTCCGAAAGTGCGTTGCACCTTACGCGTGTAACATTGGATATCTCATGGGTAATGTCCTGATTCTGTACGACAGCAAGACCGGCCACACGGCGAAGATGGCCCGCCACGTCGCTGCGGGCGCGGCGACTGTGCCGGGCATCGAGGTGCGCGTCTGCTCGGTGGACGAGGCCACGGCGGCCGATATCACCTGGTGTGACGGGCTCGCGGTCGGTACGCCGACGAACCTGGGCGTCATGTCGTGGAAGATGAAGCGGTTCTGGGACGAAATCTGCGACGACGTGTGGGGCAAAGTAGACGGGAAGATCGCCTGCGCGTTCAGTTCACAAGGGGGTTGGGGCGGCGGCGCGGAGATCGCCAACCTGGCGACGCTGGTGATGCTGATGAACTTCGGCTTCCTGGTTTTCGGCGTCACCGATTACGTCGCGCCCAAATTCACGCTGCACTACGGCGCCACCATCGCCGGCGAACCGCGGACCGATGCGGAAGTCGCCGCCTGCGTCAAACTCGGCGAGCGCGTCGCCCAGTGGGTCGCCGTCTACTGCGACGGCCGCGCCGAGGTACATCCGGTGAGACTACGGCAAGCGGGTTAATAAATTTGGTTTGGAATTAAAACCGTTACTCGTGAGTCAGTCGGCGCAACCTGTGTCCATCTGGGGTAATGACGACGAAGGCATGCGCCAACTCTGTTTCCGAATACTGCATCAGGACGCGTCCCATCTCGGCATGAACGGCATTCAAGGTTGATGGGAGTATGCGAAGATAGATCACGCCTGCTCCGAGTTGTCTAACAAAAACGAGATTGCCGAAGTCCCTGTCGCGCGTGATGAAGATGCGACCCTGTGCGTGAGCGAGGATCAACAATTCCTCATCTGAAGCACGAGACAAACCAAGGTCTGCGGCGCTGACAACTTCATGTCCTAGCGCGACAAGATAACGCGCCGTGGCGGCATACACGTCCTGATCGAGTAACAGCTTCATCCCGAAAGCGCCGCCAGATGTATGTCCTCAGCCGCGACTACGGCAATCGCATACTGGATACAAGCCTGCACATCCTCGATGCTCAAATCAGGATAGTAGTCCTGGATGATCGTCTCAAATGATAAGCCTTCGTTGATCAGTTCGAGGACGCTCTGAACGGTGATGCGCGTCCCGGCGACGCACGGTTTCCCGAAGTGGATCGTAGGGTCAACGCTGATTCTGTCCATGCTCAATCTCTCCCATTGGCACACCAAGTATTGATGCCATTATGACACCGGTTGCATTCCAATGCAACGATCAGTTATTGGCGAGGCCGAGCAATTCCTGTTCACCCTGTAAATCCCGTCCATCTCCCAGCGCGGCCACCATCCCCAGCGTGAGCATGAACGCGAGCGCGAGGTCGGGCAGGAAATAGAGCGTATCCACCAGCCCGTGGGCCAGCGCGTAGGCCATGCCGGCCGCCGCGCCGATCAGCAGGGCGCGCGCGTCGGGCGAGAGGGCGGCGCCCTGCAGCCGCAGCGCCATCCGCCAGAACGCGATCTCCAGCCAGACGAAGGCGGCCAGCCCGGCGATCCCCATCATGCTCCAGAAATCCAGGGCGGCGTTGTGTGCATGATACAGCAACGGCTCGCGCCAGGCGTCCGGCAGCATGTATTGCGGATAGTTCGCGTAGTAATTCCCGATGCCGACGCCCAGCAGCGGATGCGCGGCGATCATGCGGGCCGTCCCGCGCCAGATCAGCAGCCGCGATTCCGCCGTCCCGTTACTCAGGGCCAGCAACGACCCGAGGCGCGGTGCGCCCATGATGGGCAACAGCGCGATCAACGCCAGCGCCAGTACCGCGAGCGCCGCCGCGAGCCGCCTTCGCCCCGCAAACAGCGCGACCGTCACACCCGCGGC
>JBBSBO010000528.1:0-3022 GCA_038251215.1 Caldilineales bacterium | reverse complement strand
GTACAGGCGGCTCTTCGGTCTGCTGCATGTCCCATTGCTCCAGATACGCCACCGCGCTGGCCGACAGCCGCACAGCCAAAATGCGGTCGAAGGGCGCCGGGTCGCCGCCCTGCTGCAAGTGGCCCAACACCGAGATGCGCACGTTGAAGAGATCGCCGCTTTCCTCCTCAAACAGCGCGGCCAGAAACTGCGTGGTGTAGAGCGGGTTGGCGTTCTCGTTGCGGATGATCAGCCCCAGCCGCTTGCCGTGCTCGAAGCCCTCGATCAGCTGCGCGATGTCCTGTTGCAAGTCCGCCAGGCGCACCCCTTCTTCGTGCAGGTACACGCGCTCGGCGCCGGTGGCGATGGCGCTCATCAACGCCAGATAGCCGCAGTAGCGCCCCATCACCTCTACCACAAAGCAGCGGTTGGAGGCCACAGCCGACTGTTTGATCTTGTCCACGACCTCTGTGATCGAGTTCAGCGCCGTATCCGCGCCGATGCTGTGCTCGGCGCCGGGCAGGTTGTTGTTGATCGACGACGGAATACAGATGATCGGAATATTGAAAGCCGGATAATTCTCGCGTTCATTGTAGAGTTGCAGCGCTGACTCATAGCCGCTCCACCCGCCGATGATCACTAGCGCGTCGATGCGACGCTCTTCCAACGTGCGCGCGATGGCGTAGAAGTCCTTGCCGTCGGGGATCTTGCGGCTTGTCCCCAGCTCGGAACCGCCCAGCGGCGCCCAGCCGTTGACGCCCATCCACTCGAACTCGAACAGATCGTTGGCGATCAGCCCGCGGAAGCCGCGGCGAATGCCCAGCAGCACGTGCCCCCGGTCCGTCGCCAGCCGCACGGCCGCGCGCACCGCCGCGTTCATGCCCGGCGCCGGCCCGCTGGCGTTCATCACGGCGATGCGCAGGCGCTTCTGCCCTGGTATCGGCGCGCGCGGCGTGGCGCGCGTCAGCGTGCGCAAAATATCAAAAGCGGCCTTAAAGCCGCGCCCGCGCAGGCGCATCGCCTTGTCATAGTCGCCGGTCTGGATGGCGTCCTTGATCTCCAGCGTCCTGTTCACGCACTCCATCAGCGGCAGGCGCACAATCTTGTTGTCGTCGATGCCGATCATCAAAGAGTCCGTGCCCAGGTCCGCCGACAAAACGGCGTCCACCGCCTCCACGCCCATGATCGTGCTGAGGATGCGGTCGTAAGCCGTGGGCGAACCGCCGCGCTGCACATGGCCCAACACAGTGATGCGCACCTCCTCGCCCAGCCCGCTCTCCAGCGCCTGGCGCACATACTCGGAGGTGATGCGGTTGCCCTGGCGATCCTGCGCCCCTTCCGCCACGATCACGATGTTGTCGCGCCGGCCCATCTTCAGCCCCTGGCTCAACACCTCGCACATCTTGGCTTCCCAATCCTCGCGGTCAGGCGGGCTTTCCGGGATCAAGACCCACTCGGCGCCGGTCGCGATGGCGCTCATCACGGCCAAATAGCCGCAACGCCGCCCCATCACCTCCACCACAAACGCGCGCTGATGGCTCGCGGCGGTGCTTGTGATGGCGTCGACCGCGTCGGTAATGCGGTGCAGCGCCGTGTCCGCGCCGATCGTCATGTCGGTGCCGTACATGTCATTGTCGATCGACCCCACCAACCCGGCGATCGACAGGTCACGGTGGCGTTCCACCACATCGCGGCTGACAGCGCCTTCTTCCAGCAGCTCAGCCACCAACTCGGTCCATTCCTGGCGCAGGATATTGGCGCCGGTCAGGCTTCCGTCGCCGCCGATCACGACCAAGCCGTCGATCTCAGACTCCAGCAAGTTGCGCACCGCCTTCTTGCGCCCTTCGCGCGTCTGAAATTCCGGACAGCGCGCCGTGCCGATGATCGTCCCACCCCGCTGCATGATGCCGCCCACCGAATTCCACGTCATCGGACGGATCTGATCGCCGCCCGCGATCATGCCCCGATAGCCTTCGTAGATGGCGAAGATCTCCGCCCCGCGATCCAGCGCTGTGCGCACCACCGCGCGCAGCGCCGCATTCATGCCGGGGGCGTCTCCCCCGCTGGTCAACACGCCCAAGCGTTTGGTCATGGTCAATTCCCTGGGTCAATTCCCGATTAAGATGGGCCGGCGGCCCGCGAGTTTGCGCCTTTCCTCACAATCCGCCTGATTATATCATACCCGCCCCTGCACGCCCCGTGCGGCGCAGGACCGGGCGCGGCCATTGTCTCACCGCGCAAGCGTATTTACATAATGCGGCCCAGTTTGACAGCCTGGCGCTCGCGCGCATATACTGTCCCTGGTTGTATATTCCGTGAGCAGAGGCAGGCGCGAGGCAGGAGCGAAGGATGGCCCGAAGAAGAAGTGCGGTGCGACCCGGCGTGACCGGACTGGGGCAGCGCGAAGAGTTAACCCCCGGCGTATTCATCAACAATTTCTACCGCGGCTGCACGCCCGGCTTTGTCCACAGCGATGAGGGCATCATCCTGATCGACACCCCGCTGATCCCGGAGCAAGCCCTGGATTGGCGCGGCCAGATCGAAGACGAATACCCGGGCGAGTCCTACCTCTATTTGATCAACACCGACCACCACCGCGGCCATGCCCTGGGCAACCAGTACTTCATGCCCGTCACGGTCATCGCCCAAGAGCGCGCCCACAAAGAGATGTCCGGCTACACCGAAAACTTCAAGGAGCGCGTGCGCAACAGCTTCAAGCGCGAGCCGGAGATCCAAGCGCAGCTCAACAACATCGAGATCATCCCGCCGCACATCACCTTCACCAACCGCGCCACGTTGCTCTACGGCAACCGCAAGCTGGAGTTGATCTACGTCGGCGGACACACGCCCGCCACCAGCCTCGTCTGGCTGCCCGAAGAGAGCATTTGCTTCGTCGGCGATATCCTGTGGGTGGATCAGCACCCCTACATGGCGCAGGGCAACACCATCGAATGGCTCAACGCGCTGGAACTCATCCGCCAACTGGACGCCGAATACCTGGTGCCGGGCCACGGCCCCATCTGTGACGCCGACGCCACCTATC
>JBBSBO010000527.1:0-3031 GCA_038251215.1 Caldilineales bacterium | reverse complement strand
TGTGATCGAAGGGCCGCTGATGGACGGCATGAACCACGTGGGCGACCTCTTCGGCGCGGGCAAGATGTTCTTGCCGCAGGTGGTGAAGAGCGCACGCGTCATGAAGCGCGCCGTCGCCTACCTGACGCCCTATATCGAGGCAAACAAGCGCGCCGACGGCAACGGAGCGACTTCGGCGGGCAAGGTCGTGATGGCGACGGTGAAGGGCGATGTCCACGACATCGGCAAAAATATCGTGGGCGTGGTGCTGGGCTGCAACAACTATGAGATCATCGACCTGGGCGTGATGACGCCTGCCGAGAAGATCTTGCAGACTGCCATCGACGAGGACGCCGACATCATCGGCCTCAGTGGGCTGATTACGCCCTCGCTGGACGAGATGGTACACGTCGCCAAGGAGATGGCGCGGCTGGGCTTCGACAAGCCGCTGCTGATCGGCGGGGCGACGACCTCGCGCATGCACGCCGCCGTGCGCATCGACCCGGCCTACCCGGGGCCGGTGATCCACGTCAACGACGCCTCGCGCAGCGTGGGCGTGGTGGAGAAGCTGATCAACCCGGCCTCGCGCGCGCAGTTCGTGCAGGAGACCAAGGCCGACTACGCGCGCCTGCGCGAGCTGCATCAGAGCGGGCAGCGCGGGCGCTCGCTGCTGGAGTTGGAGCAGGCGCGCGCCCGGCGCTTCGCGCCCGACTGGGGCGAGGCCGCCATTGTGCGCCCCGCGCATCTGGGCGTGCATGTTTTTGACGCGCTCAACCTGGGCGAGCTGGCAGAGAAGATCGACTGGACGCCGTTCTTCCATGTGTGGGAGATGAAGGGCGCCTATCCGCAGATTCTGAGCGACCCAATCAAGGGCGAGCAGGCGCGCGCTATCTACGAGGACGCGCACGTCCTGCTGGCGGAGATCATCCGCCACGGCTCGCTGCAGGCGCGCGCCGTGGTCGGCCTCTTCGCGGCCAACGCCGAGGGCGACGACGTGGTGCTCTACACGGACGACACGCGCACGCAGGTCGCCACGACCTTCCACATGCTGCGCCAGCAGACGGACCGGGGCCTCTCGCGCCCCTGCTACAGCCTGGCGGACTTCGTGGCCCCGCGCGCCAGCGGCCTCGGCGACTATATGGGCGTCTTTGCCGTCACCACGGGTATTGGCGTGGACGCGTTGACCAGCCAGTATGAGGCGCAGCACGATGACTACAGCGCCATCATGGTCAAGGCGCTGGCGGACCGATTGGCCGAGGCGTTGGCGGAGCATATGCACGAGGAGGTGCGCCGCCGGCTGTGGGGCTACGCCGCACACGAGGACTTGACGCACGAGGAGTTGGTGGCGGAGAAGTATCGCGGCATCCGCCCGGCTCCCGGCTACCCGGCGTGCCCCGACCACAGCGAGAAGCGCCTGCTCTTCGACCTGTTGGGCGTGGAGGAGGCCATCGACCTGCACTTGACGGAAAGCTGCGCCATGACGCCCACGGCCGCGGTCAGCGGCTTCTACTTCGCGCACCCGCAGTCCACTTACTTCTCGGTCGGCCGCATCGACCGTGACCAGGCGGAGGACTACGCCGCGCGCAAGGGCATGACGCTGGACGAAGCCGAGCGCTGGCTGCGTCCCAACCTGGGCTATGACAGCTAGGGGCGGGTAAGGGCAAACCGCAAAGAACGCAAAGGGCGCAAAGAAAAGCAACCGCAAGAACAACTCAAAGAAAATAGCTCACTGCAAAAGCCGATTCACCACAGAGAACACGGAGGATCACAGAGGATAGCATTAGGGGCAGGTCCTGGCTTGATCGGCGGCAATTCGCCCAATCCGTGTTCATTCGCGTTCTATTCTCTTCGCGAAATAAGTCCGGGAGGTAGGATTACGGGACGCAATCCTATCTCCCGGCGAAATCCACTGCACCGGGGGCGACAGTGGATTTGAGAACACAGTGCGCAGGCTAACGCGCGTCGCTGCTGAGACACAGTATGGCACAGTCTCGGCGCGCGTTCTATGCGCGCGCGCTCAATTTTCAAAACATGAGAAAAACGCACGACATTGGCCGTCAACGGCGGGCGAACCGGCGTCATGCGCAGGCGGCATCCCGCCCATGGCCGCGCAGGGCGTAAAGATGTCCATGCAAGATTCTGGATCTGCGCTATACTAGAAGGCGAGCAAGGCGCATACGCTGCGTCCGGCGGCAGATCGGATGCACGCGCGGCCTGCACGGGCAGACTACGGCAATACGAACGGCATGATTTCCTAGAAGGGGTGCAAAGATGGACGGTATCAGAAAGATCGGGCTGCGGTTTGCGCTATTCTTCGCGTTCTTGATGGCGCTTGGCGGCATTTTCGGCGCCACGCCGGCGGCGGCGCAGACGGGCGGCGTGGCGCTGTGGACGGCTACGGTCGGAACGGGGAATGAAGATGTCGTCCGCGGCGTCGCCACCGACGACCAGGGCAATGTCTATGTGGCCGGCTCGGTCAACACGCGCAATGCCTTCATTGTCCGTTACAACGCGGCGGGAGAGTCTCTGTGGGCTAAGTCCTTCACCGGCACAGGCGTTGCCCAGGCCAACGATGTGGCGGTGGGAGCCGGCGGCAGCGCCTTCGTGATCGGCACGTTTGCCGGGCAGATCGACTTCGACCCCGACCCCAACGTGACCTATCACCTCAACAGCAATGAGGACAGCGAGGATATCTTCTTGCTCAAGCTGGATAGCGGCGGTCGCTTCGTCTGGGCGATTGGCCTGGGCAGCAAGCAGTCCGACAGCGGCGAAGCCGTCTTTGTCGACAGGCGCGGCTTTGTCTATACGACGGGCAGCTTTGAGGAGTCGATGGACGCCGACCCGAACCCCAATAAGGAATATCTCCTCTATAGCGAGGGCGATGATGACATCTTTGTCATCCGCTACAACAACGACGGCTCCCTTGCTCGCGCCTGGTCGATGGGTGGGGGCGACGATGCCATCGGGCGAGATATCGTCGCCGACGGGGGCGGCAACGTCTATATCACCGGCGATTTTCTGGGCAAGATCGACCTCGATCAGGACGAATTAG
>JBBSBO010000526.1:0-3032 GCA_038251215.1 Caldilineales bacterium | reverse complement strand
CCCGCGGCCGCTCTACTACCAGTTCGCGGCTGAGCGCAAAGACGAGTTCGGTTGGGTATATTTGGAGCAAGGCCCTGAGGTGTGGCGCGTGCGCATTGAAAAGCGGTAAATGACGGCGGTCGCCAGGCCGTCAGTAGCGTGGCCTGGCGGCTGCATCCCTATATAGTGCTGTTTCCCCTTTGCTCTTCTCTTCTGATTGGAACCCCATTGCCTAGTTGTGTTCCCTTTCGCCTACGGTTTCGAGGCGGCTGGGCGCTATGTTACAATCCACACGCAGTGCAGCGTGTGAGGCGTACCAAGTGACAGGCGCAGCGGCAAGTTATGACGCAAGAGCGGCGTGAGCCGTCTTTTCCATGGGCGGAGGGTTGGCCCGAAATCGTCGACGCGGGCGTGCGGGCGGCTTTTGCGCGGGTCCCGCGCGAGGCGTTCGTGGAGCCGGCCTACCGGCAGTGGGCGGAGCGCGATGCGCCTTTGCCGATTGGCGAAGGGCAGACGATCAGCCAGCCGTTTGTGGTGGCGCTGATGACACAGGCGCTGGGCGTGCAGCCGGGGCAGAAGGTGCTGGAGATTGGCACAGGCTCGGGCTTTCAGACGGCGATCCTGTGCGAGTTGACGGCGGAGGCAGGGCAGGCGCGCGGGCGCACCGTCTATTCGGTCGAGCGCTATGCTCTTCTGGCGCAGCGGGCCGCCGCGGCGCTGGCGGCTCTGGGCTATGCGCCCCATTTACGCACGGGCGACGGCGCCGCCGGTTGGCCCGAGGCCGCGCCGTATGACGCCATCATCGTGAGCGCCGCGGCCAAGTGCTTGCCGAAGCCGCTGTGGGAGCAGTTGGCACCGAACGGACGGCTTGTCATTCCGATCGGCGGTGAATTCGGCGAGCAGACGCTTTGGCGTTTGCAAAAGATCGGCGATACCATGCAGCGGCGTGTCCTTGGCCCCGTGCGCTTTGTGCCGCTCGTTTCGGCGCGACTCAACGACCCCAAACAGTGTGTTGATCTAGGCTCTGAGCTACAGGAATTCTAAACTATGCATATATTAGTCGTGGGCGGAATGGGGCAGCTGGGGCGAGCGTTCGCCCATGTCTTTGCCGCCACGCCCGGCGCGCGCGTGTCATCGTGGGATTTGCCGGAGTATGATATCACCAATCCGATCATTTCGGAGCAGGTGGCGGCTGCCAAGCCCGACCTCGTACTCAACGCCGCGGCCTGGACCAATGTCGACGGGGCGGAAGCGAACCCGGATGCCGCCTACGCCTCCAATGCACTGGGGCCGAAGTTGCTGGCGGACGGCTGTCGCCGCTGTGGCGTGCCCTTTGTGCAGATCAGCACCAACGAGGTTTTCGCGGGCGTGCCTGAGCAAGTGTATCGCGAATACGACCAGCCGGCGCCCTCCAGCGTCTATGCGCGCAGCAAGGCCGCGGGCGAACGCGCGGTACAGTCCACGCTGGACGACTATTACATCGTGCGCATTGCCTGGCTCTTTGGGCGTTGGGGCAATCATTTTCCCGTCAAAATCGTGGCGGCGGCAGACAAGTATGGGGCGCTGCGCGTGGTGGACGACGAGATCGGCAACCCGACGCACACGCTGGACGTGGCGCGCGCCGTCGCGCAACTGGTCAAGACGGAGCGCTACGGCATCTATCACCTGGTCAACGAGGGGCGCGCCAGCCGCTACGAGTTCGCACGCAAGATCCTGGACCGTACGGGCAGGCAGGCGATCCCGATTGAGCCGATCAAGCTGGACGATTGGCCGCGCCCGGCGCAGCCTCCCAAACACGCCGTGCTCGCTAACCAGGCGGGGGCGGCGCTTGGCATTCGCTTGCCCGCCTGGCAGGATGCACTAGACGCGTATTTGGCGCTGGAGCCGGAGCGCTTCCGCTGCGTTGATTACTAGGGTACGGACCTATATTCGGGATGACGTGAGCCTTAACCCAAAGTAGATGAGGCTCTCCTCGTCGTCATTTTGTCGTCATTGTGATGGAGAAAAATGGAGCAACCAATTACGCCCGAAGAGCAAGAGCCGTCGCCGGGCGCCGGCGTCAAGCTGGGCATGCGTAAAGTGGAGCGCACGGACCGCGCTGCGAGTTCCGCCGAGCGCAGCGGCGAGCCGGTGCGGGCCAACCCCGTGGTCCAGGATGAAACGTACGGCAGCCTGCGCCAAGACGAGCGCATTGTCATGCGCCAACAGATCGCGCTCAATATCGACAGCTTCCGCGCTGCCTCCGAAGGCTTTGCTGCGCGGTCTGGGGCGAATTATGCGCCGCCGCCCGCCGTGCATTCACCCTTCATGTCGGTCATCATCCCCAACTTCAACGGGGAGCGTTTTTTGCCTGAGCTGTTCGCGGCCCTGGCGCGGCAGACCTTTGCGGACTTCGAGGTGATCTTCGTCGACGACGCGGGCACAGACGGCTCGGTCGCCTGGGTGGAGGCGCACGCGCCGCAGGCGCGCGTGATCGTGAACCGGCGCAATCTGGGCTTTGTCACCTCCGCCAATTTAGGCGCGGCGGCGGCGCGGGGCAGGATGATCGTGCTGCTCAACAACGACACGGAGCCGGAAGCGGCATGGCTGGCGCAGTTGGCGCTGGCGATCTGTCGCAATCCGCAGGCCGCCATCTTTACGGGCAAAGTGCTGTTACACAGCCGGCCGGATACGCTGCACACCACCGGCGACATGCTGAGAGCCAACGGGCTGCCCGCCAACCGCGGCGTGTGGGAGCAGGACACCGGGCAACACGACGCAACGACCGAGATCTTCGGCGGCTGCGGCTGCGGCGTCGCTATCCGCCGCGAGGTGTGGGAAGCGCTGGGCGGTCTGGATGAGGACTTCTGGATGTACCTAGACGACGTCGACTTCGCCTTCCGCGCGCAGCTGATGGGCGTGACGGCCGTGTTTGTGCCGCAGGCGCGGATATTGCATCATGTGACGGGCACGGCGGGCGGTGCGCTCGCCAGCTATTACGTGGGACGCAATACCATTTGGACGATCGCCAAGAATATGCCGCGCAGCCTGTTACTGCGCAACGGCGCGCAGAT
>JBBSBO010000525.1:0-3033 GCA_038251215.1 Caldilineales bacterium | reverse complement strand
CCTGCGGGTAGAGTTCCCAGCCCATCTCGGTGGGATCGGGCGCGGGGAAGACGCTCTGCGGCAGGTTGCCGGGAGCATCCTCGGCGCGCACGATGGTGCGCGTGTAGTAGTTGACGCCCAGGAAGTCCGTCTGCGCGGCGACAGCCTGCATGTCGCCGGACTGCACGAAATCCAGCCCGTGCGGTAGGTGGCCCGCCGCCTCGAAGTCGGCGACCATGTCCGCCGGGTAGCGGCGGCCGTAGACCGCGTCGGCAAACCAGCGGTTGTTGTAGCCGTCGGCCCAGCGTGCGGCGTCGGCGTCGGCCGCGCTGGCGGAGGCGGGGTCGACCCACGTGAAGTTGAGGACGATGCCGACCTCGGCGTCGGGGCTGTTGCGGCGCAGCTCGGGCACGGCCCAGCCGTGACCGAGCAGGACATGATGCGCGGCGCGCAGGGCCGCCTCCCAGTCGTGCCAACCGGGGGCGTGTTCGCCGATCTGGTGGCTGAGGAAGCTGATGCACCACGGTTCGTTGAGCGTCATCCAGTTCTTTACGCGGTCGCCCAGGCGGCGCGACACAATATCGGCGTATTCGGCGAAGGCCTCCGCCGTGCTGCGCGCGGGCCAGCCGCCGGCATCTTGCAGGGCTTGCGGCAAGTCCCAGTGGTAGAGGGTGGCGAAGGGCGTGATGCCGGCTGCGAGCAGGCCGTCGACCAGACGGCTGTAGAAGTCGAGGCCGGCCTGGTTGACCTGCCCGCGGCCCGCGGGCAGGATGCGCGGCCAGGCGATGGAGAAGCGGTAGGCGTCCAGGCCCAGCGACTGCATCAACGCGATGTCGTCTTGCCACAGGTGATAGTGGTCACAGGCCACGTCGCCGGTGGAGCCGTCCTGGATTTTGCCGGGCGTGTGCGTATAGCGGTCCCAAATCGACTCGCCTTTGCCGTCTTCGTCCCAGGCGCCTTCGATCTGATAGGAGGCCGTGGCCGCGCCCCACAAGAAATCTGCCGGAAAGGATAGGTTGCGCATGGTATGCCTGCTTTCGGAGTGGTGAGGGGATAATGGTGAGCGGATCGTGTTGAACGGACCGGATGGCGTCGCTGAGTTCCCTAGAATTGTAGCACAATTTGCGGGCGAATAAGCGCAGGCTGCGCGCGGATTGCTCCCAGCCGGGCAAGAAATAAGGGGCCAGGTGTGTAATCACCTGGCCCCCGTTTTGTCTATCCTGCTTGGCTGCGTCGTACCTTACTTGGCGGCGCGGTCCGTTGCCTGATCGCTGCCCAGCGGCAGGTCCACGGCGATCGGCGCCTGCTCCATCTTGGTGAAAGTGAGCTTGTTCTCGCCTTCCAAGCTGGGGTCATAGTCGACGAGCACATGGTCGCCTGTGGCGTATTCGCCTCTCAGCAGGCGCTTGCTCAGTTCGTTTTCCACACGGCGCTGCAACAGACGGCGCAGCGGGCGCGCCCCATAGGTGGGGTCGTAGCCGACTTCGCCGATGTGCGCGGTCGCGGCCTCGCTCAACTCGACGGAGAAACCCAGCTCTTCCATGCGGACGCTGATATCGGCCATCAGCAGCATCACGATCTGGTGGATCTCCTCGCGGCTGAGGCTCTCAAAGACGATGATCTCGTCGATGCGGTTGAGGAACTCGGGCCGGAAGAGGCGCTTCAACTGGTTGGAGTATTCGCCTTCCGAGTATTTGCTCTCGTCGAACTGCGGCGTGGCGAAGCCCAGGGGGCCGCGCTTCATCACCTCGGCGCCGACGTTGCTCGTCATGATCACCACGGTGTTGCGGAAGTCCACGGTGCGGCCTTGCCCGTCGGTCAGGCGACCGTCTTCCATGATCTGCAGCAGCGCGTTCCACACTTCGGGGTGCGCCTTTTCGATCTCGTCGAAGAGGATCACCTGGTAAGGGCGGCGGCGCACCTGCTCGGTGAGCTGTCCGCCCTGGTCATAGCCGACATAGCCGGGAGGGGCGCCGAAGAGCCGGCTGACGGTGTGCCCCTCGCGATACTCGCTCATGTCGATGCGCAGCAAGGCTTCGTCGTCGTCGAACATAAAGCCGGCGAGCGCCTTGGCCAGTTCCGTCTTGCCCACGCCTGTGGGGCCGAGGAAGAGGAAGGTGCCGATGGGCCGTCGCGGGTCCTTGAGGCCGCTGCGCGCACGGCGGATGGCGTCGCTGACCGCCTCGACGGCGCGTTCTTGGCCGACGATGCGCTTGCGCAGGATGTCCTCCATGCTCAGCAGCTTCTCGAACTCGGTTTGCAGCATACTGTTGACCGGGATGCCTGTCCACGAGCTGATCACGTCGGCGATGTCGCTCGCGTCGACAATTTCGTCCAGGCCGGACGCCGCGCGCCATTCGGCGATCTCGCGGTCCAACTGGTCGGAGAGGCGCACGCGATCGGTCTTGAACTGGGCGGCGTTCTCGTAGTCGCGGTTGGCCCAGGCGGCTTCTTCGTCGGCGGTCAGCTTGGTCAGCTCGGCCTTCATCTCCTTCAGGCGCGACGGCATCGAGAACATGGCGACGCGCAGCTTGGCTGCGGCTTCGTCCATCAGGTCGATGGCCTTGTCGGGCAGGCGACGGTCGGTGACATAGCGGTGGCTGAGCTTGACGGCCTGCACCAGCGCCTCGTCGTCAAAGACAACGGCGTGATGATCTTCATAGCGTTTGCGCAGCCCGCGCAGGATGGCGATGCTTTCGTCCACATCCGGCTCATCCACATAAATGGGCGCAAAGCGCCGTTCCAGCGCCGAGTCCTTCTCGATGTGCTGGCGGTATTCGTCCAGCGTGGAGGCGCCGATGCACTGCAATTCGCCGCGCGCCAGGGCCGGCTTGAGCATATTGCTGGCGTCCATGGCGCCGGCGGCGCTGCCCGCGCCGACGACGGTGTGCAGCTCGTCGATGAAGAGGATGATCTCGCCCTCGCTGCGCTGCACCTCTTGGATGGCGCCCTTGAGTCGCTCCTCGAACTCACCGCGGAAGCGGGTGCCTGCCAGCATGGCGCCGAGGTCGAGCGAAATCACGCGCTTGCCCATCAGCGGCTCAGGCACGTCAT
>JBBSBO010000524.1:0-3034 GCA_038251215.1 Caldilineales bacterium | reverse complement strand
GGCCAGCAGCACCGCGAGCGGCGCTGCGTGCGCGGCTGCAGTACGGCGAGCGGGCGAGCGGGCGGGGTCGCCGCTGCCCAGCCAATGGCCCAGCCGCGCCGCGCCGATCACCGTCGCCAACATCACAAAGGGCACGATGGGCGCGGCGTAGATCAGGTCAAAGACCTGGTGCATGGGCGCGAAGTCCGCCAGCAAGTTGACGGCGAACGAGGGCAGCGCCAGGGTCAGGACTTCCGGCCCCAGCAGCGCCACAAAGGCCGTGGGGAAGAGCAGTTGCACCAAGTAGCGCCCCGCCTGCGCGGCGCGCAACTGCTCGATCACCGCGCCGGGCCGCGTGAGCAGCGAGGCGACCATCTCCCCGGGGCCGGCGCCGAGGTAGCCGTAGCGGTTCCAGTGGATATTGCCTGCAGCGAAGGTGTTTTGGATCACGAAAACGGCTACGTACGCCCACAGCAGCGACAGCGCCATGACGATCACGCCGAAGCGTACGCGGCGCTGTGCGAGCAGAGCATACAGGCCGAGCATCAGGACGAGCAGCGCCATCTCTTCCTTGCTGCTCGCCGCCAACACGGCGAAGAGGGCGAACCAGCCGTTGCGCCGCGTGACCAAAAAGTAGAAGGCCGCCATCAGAAAGGTGGGGGCCAGCGTGACGGGGTGGAATTCCAGCCAGTTCGCCGCCTGGATCGAGGGGTTGAGCAGGAAGGCGAGCGCCAGCGCCAGCGCGCCCCAGGGCGGAATCTGCTTGTGCCGCGCCAGCGCATACAGCGGCAGCGCGCCCAGCGCCACCGTCACCGCCTGCAACACGAGCACAATGGGGGGACCGTCGTACAGCCAATACAGCCACGAGATGGGGATGAGGATCGGCTCGACGTGCAGGCTCAGCCGGTTGACCGTGCCCGGCTGGTTGGTCAGGTGAAACCAGTTGCCGCGCGCCGTGTTCCACAGCGCCTGGTTGAGGTTGCCCATGTCCAGGGCGCGGGCCTCAAAGGCGGCGTAGCGCGTGATCGTCAGCCAAGAGAAATAGAGCGCATAGGCCGCCACGGCCGCGAATAACAGAACGACGGGCCATGAACGTGCAAATAGAGGCGACGAAGATGAAGGTGAGGATGGACCGCGACGGCTGTGCAAGATGGGCAGGCCCGCCTACGCCGTGTTGGGCGTCCCGACGCGACCGGGTTGAGCCGCAGCCTGGGCGGCGTCCTTTTGGCCGGAGACGGCGGGGATGGCCCCCAGCACGGGCACGCCCAGCGTGCGCTCCACGGCGGCGGAGGTGCGCAGCAGGTCCGCTTCCATCCACGTCAGGATCAGCACAATCGCCAGGCCGAGGAGCAGGCCCAGCACCGCGCCGGCAACAGCGTTGACCAGCGGCTTGGGCTGGTACTGGTCGTAGCCGATGGCGCGGCTGCGGATCTTGACCTCGATGCGGTCGCCCTTGTCCTGTTGCGCGTAGTAAGCGGTGCGTTCGTCCACGAATTCATCCGCCAGCGTGAGCGCCATCAGCTTGGCGACTTCGCCGTCGCGCGCCCGCGCCTCGATCTTGATGGTGAAGTCGCTGGATTCGGCGGCGACGTTGATATGCGCCAGGAAGTCATAGGGGTTTTGGTCCAGTTGGGCGCGGTCGATCACCCGCTGCGCGATCTCCGGCGTCTGGATGTTGGAGGCGAAGTTGCGCATCAGGTCTTTGGCCGTGTTGCCCAGGCCCCAGTCCGGCCGCGCCGGCACCGTGCTCACAAAGACGCTGGCGCGGTACATCTCTTTCTGCATGGAACTGATGCCGAAGGCGGCGGCGGCGGCCAAGGCGACCGCCACGAGGATGATCCAGCCGCGGCGCCGGATGATGCGCAGATATTCTTGTACGGTCATGGCAAACTGTCTTTCGTTATAGGGACGGCAAAAGGACTGGATCTGCCCCAATCCTAGCGGTCTTTGGGGATTTCTCCAAGGATCGCATAGCCCATCTCCTCCAACTCGGCGCGGGCGCGGATCGACGTGTCGAGGTAGTCGAGCACGAAGACCAGCCCCAGGCCCACAAAGAGGGCGAGGAGCAGGCGCAGCGCCAACTCCAGCCGGTCGCGCAGGCCCGGGCCGACCTGCCCCACCACCGGCGCGTCGAGCAGGGTGACGCCCGCGCCGTCCGTGCCCAGTTGTTGGAAGTAGAGCGGCGCGTTCTCCGTCAACTCGTCCGCCGCGGCTTGGGCGATTGCTGCCAACTCCTCGGCGTTGGGCCAGGTGAAGGAGAGCGTGATGATGCGGTGCTGCTTGCCCGTGGCGGCGCTGCCCTGGATCACGCCGGGCGGCAACTGGATGTCGTGCTGCGCCAGCCGCTTGCTCACGTTGGCGGCGAAGAGGCCGCTGCGCACTACTTCCGTGAAGTCGTCGACCAGGTACTCGCTCGTCAGCCAGGCATAGTAGCGCGGGTCATAGGCGGCGACGTCGGCCTCCGCCGCGGGCATCACGCCCACCAACATGCGCAGCGAAGCGGCATAGGCGGGCGGGGCGGGCTGCCAGGGGCGCATCTGCGCCAGGCTGAAGAGGGCGACTGCCGCGACCAGCAGCACGGGCAGCCACCAACGGCGACGTATGATCTGCCAGATTTGGCGAAGCTCCATGATCACTGCTCGCGGCTCTCGTTGTGCTCGTTGTACTCGACGGGATTTTCGCCCTGCAACACCTGCTCCAGGAAGCGGCTCAGCTTGCTGCGGAAGGCCTGGGCGCTGAACTGCTCGGCCTGGGCGCGGCAGGCAGCCGCATCATACTCCTTCGGGTCGAAGCGCGCCAGCGTCGCCGCCAGCGCGTGCGGCGTCTGCTCGGCGAACAACTCGCCGGTGACGCCGGGGAGCACTGTGTCCAGCGCGCCGCCTGCGCCGAAGGCGATCACGGGGCGGCCCGCGGCCATCGCCTCCACGGGCGCGATGCCGAAGTCCTCCAACCCCGGAAATATAAACGCCCGGCAGCCGCGCAACAGTTCCAGGATGCTCGCCTGGCGACCCACAAAGGTAACGTTGAGCGGGGCCTGCGCGGCGAGGGCGGCGCG
>JBBSBO010000523.1:0-3039 GCA_038251215.1 Caldilineales bacterium | reverse complement strand
GGGCCATGCGGTCGGCGTCGGGGGCGGCGACCGGGTCAGGTTCGGGATCGTGCAGCTCGCTGGACGGTGACCCTGACCATGCTCTCTCTGACTTGTCGTAGCTGCGCCCGATCTCCTCGTAGAGGCGACCGGAATACTTGTCGGCGATGCCGTTCGGGTGGGCCGACATCAGCGAGAAAATCTGGTCGACCGACCAGTCCAGATTTCTCAGCTGGCGGACGCAGCGATGAAACGCCTGCGAGCGACCGCCTGGCGGGACGCCGTCGCGCACGATGTCCATGATTTCGGTCGGGACATCGCTGTCGTCGACAGCGGCGACGGCGCGCGGCGCTTCGGCCTTGCCGCTCGTTCGGCGGCTGCGCGTCGAACTGGCGGATGGCGCTGCTCCAGGCGGGCCTGAGAGGTCGGGACGACCTGCTCCGATCAGCCGGGGGAAGTCGGCGAGCGCATGGCAGTCGGCGGTTTGTCGGATCAGCCCGGTGGCGGCGGGTCTGCGGTTGGGAGTTTTCTCGCGCTTGCTTGGGCTCAGCCAGTTGACCGATCCCGGCAGGCGAAAGACCCGGTCGGCGTTGTGGACGGCGTCGCCGCCGAGTTGTTGGGCGATGTACTGACTGCGCTCCTCGACCGGCAGCATCAGGGCCGGATCGCCGTTGACCACCACCGGCTCATTGAGCCGCCAGAGGCCCTGCAAGCCGCCGCCTGTGTCGATAATCACCGAGGGGGTGGGAGTGTAGCCCTCCAGCCGGGTCAGTGCCTGCGCCTTGGCTGTGGCGATGGCGGCGTCGCTGCTCCAGTCGAGGCCGGGAGCGAGGTCCTGGAGGTCGAGGTCGACTTGCAGGAAGTGGATGACGTCGATGTCGGTCCTGGCAGTCTTGCCCTTGAGCGGTCGACGCGCAGGCGGGTTGATGGCGAAGTAGAGATTGTGCCTGGCGTTGGCGGTGATGAACCGTCGCACCTGCGCTTCGCGCATGGGACCGGGCTCAAAGAAATCGAAGCGGAGACGGCCGCCGTCTGCTGGCATCGCCACCAGCGCCCACGTCAGGCCTGGCTGAAGCGTGACCAGGAACCGGAGGGCGAGGTCAGTGTCGATGGCGAGAGGCGACATGTGGGCGGCCTTGGTCGGCGTTTCGGGTCAGCGCTATTGCCCTCCGGGCGCTGGCGGATCATTGAAGGTCTCCGAGGAGAAGCCGCGCGCCACCATCAGCGGCACATCGTACCGCGACGTGACCGGGTAGATCGTGCTGGCTAGGCTGTCCTTCTCGCACCAAATCTCGACATACTCGCTGGCATCGCGCCACAGGGCCTTGCGGTAGTTGCGCTCCGTATCTTCGAGCGCCGCCTCGATGCTGTCGAAACTTTGAGGCTTGCGCATCCACCGCGTGGCGTCAGCAATGTCGGTGTACAGGAGGCGGCCGGCTCGGCGCAGATTGAGCACCTGGCGCTGGACCTTGTCGTAGTCGCGGTCGTCCTTGGTGATCCCAGGAAGGCGACGGACCTCGGCCTGGTAGTAGAGCTGACGCACGGAGACCGGCGACTGCTCGCTGGCGTAGTCGATCAAGAAGCGCGCGCGCTCCTCCATCTCCTCCTGCGTCGCGCGGTGACGCTGCGGCTTTATGGGGCTCGCCGCATAAACTTTCCCGGTCATCGCCGCACCGGAGGGTACGGCGATGCGGCGCGTTTGCGATTGAGGAGATGGGCGCCTATGGTCGGCGTGCGGACTGCGCCTACCAAGAGCCTTGAGGCGGCTATCGCTGCCTCAGGCTCGCGGCCCTTCCGGCTTTCCACTTACTCCGCATCAGCAAGCTGGCTGGCGTCAGCAGTAGCAGCGAACGCCTTGGTCGGCCGCCCGACCCTCCTGCCGGGGCCCGGTTGTCCGAACTTGGCGGCGTTTGCGGCGATCCGCGCCTGATCCTCAGGGTCGCCCTGTCGCGGCAGTCCTTCGATCCAGTCAGCCACCTCATCGCCGTCATAGGCGACGACGCCGGGCGACACGACGCGGCCTTTCGGAAAGGGATGGTGCTTGCGCCTTTGCAGGCGGAAGCGTGCGACCGGGTCGGTGTAGATGCCGCGCTCGATCAGGGCTTTCTCGCGGTGCTGTTTGCCGCGCAGCCAGGCGAGAAGTGGGGTGTGATTTTCGTCGGTGCTCATGCGGCTACTCCGTGCTGGTGTAGCTGCTGAACTAAGAGGCTATTTCTGCTCACTCCAGTCCACAAAATGCACGACCGATAAGTTACCCTGACCAGCCCCGACGCATGGTGGTCGGCAACGCCCTTACCCGCCGAAGCTCACGCAAGTACGCCTGCTTCATAGCCGCCTCTGAGCCGCCCCACAGACGCGCCGCTAAAGAGAATACCTCCTCGTATTTCAGGCCCAGGCCGATGCGGTCAGCAATCAGATCACGAACTAGACAAGCCAGGAGAGTGTCGTCTTGCGGATCGCGCTTCGACCGCCCCGCCTTGCGCGTGCCCTTCGGCAACGGCGGAGGCTTCAGTCCTACGCTGGTATAGAGTTCCTCGTAAGTGTCGCGCAGGGCATCGGCCCGACGCTGCGCTGAGAGGTGGAGGCGTCGCAGGCGGTCAGCTCGCGGCTCTACCAGCCGCAGATAGTCGGCGATCTCTTTCGCTTGGTCCGCAGCCGGTTGATTGTCCGCCTCGTCATCTTCCTTTGACCAGTTGGCGAACCACGCCTTGCGCTTCGCCGCGAAATCGGCCGCCTGCTCAGGCGTGTGGACGGGCTTGCGCCGGCTCACGACGCCACCGCTGCGCCAGCGTGAGAAGCCTTCGGCAGCTCGACGACGTTGGTCGCCGGATCGACCAGGCGCTCGATGTAGGCAGCGAGCCGGGCAAGCGCGTCGGCCTTGGCCTCGCCGTACTCGAACCTGTCGTAGACCTGCTCGACCGCGCTGCCGACCTTGTGGCCGAGGACGCGCTCGCTGATGTCGCGCGGCACCCGCAGCTGGGAGAGCAGAGACCTCGCCGTCCGGCGCAGGTCGTGCAACACCCAAGAGGTGACGCCGGATGCCTTGTCGAGCCGCCGCTT
>JBBSBO010000522.1:0-3051 GCA_038251215.1 Caldilineales bacterium | reverse complement strand
GGCGGGCCGGCGGGGTTGACGCGCTATCGACCGGACACGCGCCCGCCCTGGATCAAGGTGAGTTCGCTGCCGGCGAATCGGCAAGCGCCGGCGGATGGCGCGCTGGACGTGACGGTCGGCCAACCACTGCTGATCAACATCACGGCGGGCGACCTGCAAACGCCGCAGAGCAGGCTCAAGATCTTGCGCCGCCAGAGCGGCCCCGCTGGAGACGGCCCGTGGGAGGAAATCCGGCCCGGTACGGTCGAAAGCGTCTTTGCCGAGGGCGGTGCGTATCAACTGGAGTTTGTGGCGCGCGATCAATCCTTCAACTATTCGCAGCCCGTCGTGCAGCGCGTCAACGCCATCCTACCGGCGCCGAAGGTACACGTTCCCGGGCTGGGGCTGATAGGGCTGGACGTCGCCCGTGCGTTGGCGGCGCTGGGCTTGGCCTCCGTGCTGGGCACGGGCTATGTTGCGTTCGAGGTGGTGCGCCATCGCCGGCGCAGCATCGACGCCGTCAATCGTAACTTCAACCCGTATGTCAGCGGCGAGCCGGTGCGGCGCAACGATATGTTCTATGCGCGCCGCGGGTTAGTGCAGCGTATCGTCAATATGCTGCACAATAACAGCATCATGATCCACGGTGAGCGGCGCATCGGCAAAACCACGCTGCTCTTTCAGCTCATGGCTGTATTGCGTGAGGCGGAGGATCCAGACTATTGGTTTGTGCCGATTTATGTGGACCTGGAGGGGACGGCGCAAGAGTCGTTTTTCCATTTCCTGATCGAAGAAGTGATTGACGGCGTGCAGTGGCTGCCCGACGCGGAGGCGGAAATCCTACCCAAACTCGAGACGCTGCGCTGCCGCGATCAGTCGGGCGCGGCGTATGCCGACCACGACTTCAACCGTGACCTGCGGCGCATCATCGATGTGCTGCACGAGTACGGAGCGGCGCGCGGCGACGACCGGCAGCTGCGCGTGATTCTGCTGCTGGACGAGATGGACGTGATGAGCAAGTACGATCACTTGGTACAGCAGCAACTGCGGCGCATCTTTATGCGCGAGTTCGCCACGACGGTGGGCGCGGTGGTCGCCGGCATCCGCATCAGCAAGGACTGGGACCGGGTCGAAAGCCCGTGGTATAACCTCTTCAATGAGATTGAACTGGAACCGTTTACGCCGGAACAGGCGCTGGAACTGCTGATCGCGCCGGTGCAGGGCTATTATCGCTATACGCCGGAGGCGATTGCTTTTGTCCTCGAACAGACGGGGGGCCGGCCTTACCGCGTTCAACAGTATGGTCTGGAAGCAGTGAACCGCATGTTGGCGGAGCGCCGTCGCAAGATCGGTATGGACGATGTGCTGGCCGCGCACGAACACATTGAGGCCAATACCGCGCCGTGCAGCGGTATCATGGACGCCGCGCCGAGCAGCGGTATAGTAGATGCCGCCCCGAAGGGCGGAATGCCGACTGGCAACAAATATGGAGGTGCAGTTTAGCCGGATGCGAATTCCTTATGTGGTAGGACGATGGGTGCGAGGCAAGAGCCATTACGGGCGGCAGCGGCTGATCGATTATCTGCTGGCGACATCCGACTCGGCGACATGGCTGGTGGGCACGCGCCGCATGGGCAAGACCTCGCTCTTGCGCCAACTCGAATATGTGGCAGCGGCTGCGGATAGCCCGTTTGTGCCGCTGTTTTGGGATTTGCAGGGCTGCCGCACCTCGGGCGAGATGGGAGCGGAGCTTGCCTATGCGCTGGAGGAAGCGCAAGCGCGCTTCGAGATGCGCGACATCGATGTACGCATGGTCGCGGGCGAGGATGCCGCGGACATGCTGCGCGCACTCGGACGCCAGGCGGCCCAGGTGGATAAGCGCCCGCTCGTGTTGATCGACGAGGCCGAGGTGTTGATCCATATTGCCGCCAACGAACAGGCGTGGCTGGCGAAGCTGCGCAAGGTGCTGCAAGAGGGCAATCTGCGCTGTGTGTTGACCTCGACCAAGCTGCTGGCGCAGTTGAACGAGATGAACGCCGGCTGGACCACTAGCCCGTTTCTGTTCGGGTTCAATTTGGCCAACTTGTGGCAGCTGGATTTGGAGGCGGCGCGTGCGTTGATCCGGCAGGAACAGTCGCCCAACCCTGTGCAGGTGGAAGATGGCCTGGTGGACGAGATTCTGCGCATCACCAATGGCCATCCGTATCTGATCCAGTTCCTCTGCCAGCGCCTCTTTGTGACGGATGACCGGCGGCAGGGCGTACTGCGCGCGCCGGTGGAGGATGACCTGCGCCCGGACCAGATTTTGGCGGGCTTTTTCCGCATTGACTTTCAATACCTGACGAAGATCGAGCGGCGCCTGTTGCTGGCGGTGTCTGACCTTTCGATTGCGACGCAGGACGAAGTGATGGCCGCGCTGCATGACGAGCCGCCGCAGCGCGTGGACACGTTCCTGTATGGGCTGCGCAAGCTCGGTTACCTGACGCAGCTGCACGAGCGCTGGGCGGTGGGCAATGAGTTCTTGCGCCGCTGGCTGCAAGACCAGCGAGCCGAGTTGGGCGCTCTGTCCGAATCGCCTGTGGAGGATGCTGTACACGAGCAGATTCTGGCCGCGGGGCGCGAGAATGAGCTGCTGTATCTGTACTATGAGATTGACGAGCTGGAAGCGGAGCTGCAAAGGATGCAACAGCCCGCTGGGCAGAAGCCCGAGCAAGCGCTCGACGAGGCGACGTGCCAGGAGATCGCACGGCTGCGGCTTGACCTTAGGCAGGCGCGCAGGGAAGTGCAGCGCATCGAGGGCATCTAGGCGACTGGATTGCTAAACGGGCCGGGCGCACGCGGCCGGCGGGGCGTCCGGCCTGTGATTTTTCGCCGCTATGTGCTGCTGGCGTATAATCCAGCGTATGGCTGGACACCGTGTCAGATTGGATACAGTGTCAGATCGGCTGAGCTTGGCGGCTCAGCCGTCTTTTTGCGGGAACAGGACGAGAGCATGATGGCGCAATCCATTCCGCAGGTGGACCTTCAGGCGCAATATCAGAGCATCGCCGCGGAGATTGACCGCGCCATGCG
>JBBSBO010000521.1:0-3053 GCA_038251215.1 Caldilineales bacterium | reverse complement strand
CGTTGCCTTCGCCGTCCACCGCGCTGAGATAAACGGTGTCGGAGCCGGCCATCGGGTCGCCGTAGGGCACATTCTGGGCAGCGCGGCGCGGGTCGATCAGGGCGCGACGCTGCGCGGCATAGGCGGTGCTGACCAGCTCGGCGAGCGGGATATCTACCACATAGGGGTCGCACACCCACTGTTGCGCGTCGGCAAAGCCCAGACGCATACACTCGATCATGGTGTGGACGCGGTCGACGGGCGCCATGGCGGCGAGGTCGAAACCCGCGGCCAGGTTGACGGCGATGATGGCGGCCAGGCCCTGGCCGTTGGGCGGGCACTCGTAGAGGGTGACGCCGCGGTACTCGGTGGAGATGGGGTCATCCCAGGTGCTGGTGTGCGCGGCCATGTCGGCGGGCGTGATCCAGCCGCCGTATTGCTGCACGTGGCGGCTGAGCTTGTGGGCGAATTCGCCGCGGTAGATGTAGTCCTTGCCTTCGGCGGCGATGCCGCGCAGGGTTTCACCCAGGGTGGGGATGCGCATCAGCTCGCCGGGGTTGGGGGCGTGACCATCGATCAGCAGCTCGTGGCCGCTGGGCTGGGCGGGGCCGTTGTCGAGGTCGCCACTCACCCAATCGGCGGCGCGCAGCAGTTTCTTGACCTGCGAGGCCCAGCCGCGGGCAATGATTTCGCTGACGGGGTAGCCGTTCTCCGCGGTCCAGATGGCAGGCTGGAGTACGTCCGCCAGCGACATGCGCCCGTGGCGCTCGAGCAGGTCGCTCCACCCGGCGACCGTGCCGGGGATGCTGACGGCGTGTCCCGTGAAGGAGGGCATGTGGGCATAGCCCAGGCGTTGCATCTCGGCGAGGGCGGCGGCGGCGGGGGCGCGGCCGGAGCCATTAAGCGCGCTGACGCGCTTGCTCTTGGCATCCCAGAAGAGGGCGAAGCAGTCGCCGCCGATGCCGGTGCTGGTGGGCTGCACGACGTTGAGCATGGCTGCGGTGGCAATGGCGGCATCGGCGGCGTTGCCACCGGCTTTGAGCATGTCCAGCCCAGCCATGGCAGCCAGCGGCTGGCTGGTGGCGACAATACCGCGCGTGGCGCGTACATTGCTGCGACGTGAGCGAAAGACGGCGTCGAAGTCCATGGATTTTCCTCCAAGTTTGCCTGGCAGCGGATTGAATGCTTGCATCATAGCGAAGAGCGGGGGCAACACCCAAATCCGCTTTGTCCCGGCTGCACCACCGGGCGGCTGCACATAGAACGCAGGGGGTACGCAGGGGGCGGGAAGATCACGGATTGTTTTGGCGCTTTCATTTACGCTGGGGTAGACTACCGTGTACTATGGGCATCATCATCCAGTATGTCGCCACCTATGCTCCCTGGATCTACGCGACCTGCGGGTTGGTGGCTTTGTACCATATCTATAAGATCTGGCTGGTGCGTTCAGAGCGGCGTCAAGCGGTATTCTCACTGGAGCGCGAGAAGGCAATCCGTGACACGTATAGCATTTTTGCCGTGGCGATGATCTTGTTGCTGGCGATGGGGTTGACCTATTTTGTGAGCACAACGCTGGCGACGGCGGTCGAGCCGCTGGTGAGCGAGGCGCGCGCGCCCACGCCACCGCTGCCCTTTGTGCCGACGCCCACTAACACGCCGCTGGCGGTGACGCCGACGCCTACGTTGCTCGCTCTGGCAGGCGTGGGCGCGGACGCGGAGGCAGGCGCTACGCCGACCGTGCCTTCGCCGGAGGAAGCCATCACGCTGGACGAGACGCCTTCGCCGACGCCGGCGGCGCCCGCGGCCGTGGTGCAAGCCCCCAACTGTCCGGATGAGCGCTCGATTCTGCTGCGCCCCGGCAACAACGAAAGCGTGCGCGGCATCCTCAACGTGATCGGCACGGCCACGCACCCGGAATTCCAGTATTATAAGGTTGAGTTCGCTGCGGGCGCCGATGCCGGCGAAGGCTTCGTGTATATTGCAGGCGGCGACGCGCCGGTGGTTAACAACGTGTTGGCAAGCTTCGACACCAACGCATTGGGCAATGGCGCCTGGACGCTGCGCCTCGTCGTCGTCGATCAAACAGGCAACTTTCCGCCGCCCTGCCGGGTTACCATCAATGTTGATAATTGATGCTTGAGAACAAACAACGCCTCCAGGTTGCCGCGCTCGGCGTGATCCTGCTCCTTGTGGCGATGGTCGTGATATATAACGCCGGCGTGGCGCGCGGGCGGCTGCGCGTGCGCGCCGAGTTGTTGGCGGTGCAGGCGCAGCTCGTGGCGCAACTGTCCGCCACGCCCACGGTGATCGCCACGCCCACGCAAACCGAGACACCCACACCCTCGCTCACGCCCACGCCCACGTGGACGCCAACGCAGACGCCTACTCCCACCACGACGCCCGCCTCGCCGGAAGAGTGGGCGGTGCGTTTTCGCACGCTGGCGCAGGAGGGACTGAACACCGCCTCGATGGAGGAGTTCGACAGCGCCCGCGCCGAGTCTTTGCTGCGCGGCATTGCCCAGGAGCAAGGGCTGCTGTTTGTGCCCGCTACCTATTTCGAGCTATCGGGCAAGCCGTGGGCTGCGCTTGTGGCCCCGCGCACGCCCGCCGGCGAGGTGTTGCCCATGCTCTTTTGGCGCGAGCCGAACGACCGCAACCGCGTGCGCAGCCAGGATTTGCTGCCCGTGCTGTCGGCGGCGGACGGCGGCGTGAACTATCAAACGCTGCTGGCGGGGGTGAGCTACGGCGCGGTGCGTTCGGACTTCTTGGGCCGTCTGCATGTGCTGATGGTGGAGCGCCCGGAGCTGAACCCGCTCCTGAGCGCCACGGTCCTCGTGCAGCCGCAGCCCGGCAGCGAGTTCACCTTACTGTGGCAAAGCCGCGACGACCCGCTGTGGTCGATCGAGGCTTCCGGCAGCCAACTCCAGGTGCAGGAGTCGAGCGAGAGTCTGCTGCCCGACTTGCAGATCATTGCGCCGTTGGCGGCTACGGGCGGCCTGCGCCGTCGCCTGGAGGCGCCCCAGGCCTTTGTAGAGCGCTCGCCCTTTGCGCGACAGTGGGCGGCGACGCTGTGG
>JBBSBO010000520.1:0-3059 GCA_038251215.1 Caldilineales bacterium | reverse complement strand
AGGGCGGCGATCCGGCGCCCTTCGACCGCATTTTGGCTGTGCGTTTGTCGGCCAGCGCGGTGGCGTATCTGGAGCAGTGGGACATGCAGCAGACCGAAGAGCCGCCTGTACTGTGCATCGGCTATCAGCGCGGCGAGCTGACCTTCACGCCGATCGACGCGGCCATGCGCACGATGGATCCGCTCCTACACCGGCCCAAGAAACAGTGGTGGATGGATCTACGCCCGGTGGCGCGCATGATGGCAAAGCCCGATCCGTCGGAGTAGGCGCACTCTTGGCGAGTCTTTTTTGCAGGCATCCTCTGTAGTTGGCATCCGGTTATTATGGCAATATCGGCGGCTGCGATGGTATAATGGCACGAATGCGCGGCGACCACGGCCGCTTGCGCGTAGGTTCCTTTTCCGCCCATGTTTGCGCCTGCAAACCGGCGCAGATTGCAGAAATTCGACAGCAGTTTGGCAGCAACCGTCTTAATCTTCACGTTGAGTTGACGAAGAATCAAAGGAGTGATCGCAATGAGAATCGGTATTTTGACCGGCGGCGGCGATGTCCCCGGGCTGAATCCATGCATCAAGGCTGTAGTCTATCGCGCGATCGACGAGGGTCACGAGGTCGTGGGCATCCGCCGCGGCTGGGGCGGCCTGCTCGAGTTGAACCGCGACGACCCCGCCAGCATCGAGAAAAACACGATCGCGCTGGACAAAAATGTGGTGCGGGCGATTGACCGCACGGGCGGCACCTTCTTGCACACCAGCCGCACCAACCCCGGCAAGGTACGCTCCAACGCCGTGCCCGAGTTCTTGCAGGACCCGGAGCACCCGGATGCCGAGGCGCAGGATGACCGGCTGCGCGATTTTACGCCGCACGTGCTCAAGAACTTAGAGTTTATGGGCATCGACCGGCTGATCCCCATCGGCGGCGATGACACGCTCAGCTACGGCGAGCGGCTGCACAGCGAAGCCTTCCCGGTGATCGCCATCCCCAAGACGATGGACAACGATGTCTACGGCACGGACTATTGCATCGGCTTTAGCACCGCCGTGACGCGCAGCGTGCAGTTCATCCATCAGCTGCGCACGAGCACAGGTTCGCACGAACGCATTGCGGTGGTCGAGTTGTTTGGCCGCAACAGCGGCGAGACGAGCCTGATCAGTTCCTATTTGGCGGGCGTCGACCGCGCCTTGATCTCCGAGGTGCCTTTCGACCCGGAACTGCTGGCTGAGCTGATCCTGAAGGACAAGCGGGCCAACCGCAGCAACTACGCCATGCTGACGATCAGCGAAGGCGCGCATATGGTGGGCGGCAAGGTTGTGCAGTATGGCGAGCAGGATGCCTACGGCCATCAGAAGCTGGGCGGCATCGGCGAGATCACCGGCGAGGCGATCAAGAAGCTGACCGGCGAGAGTATCATCTATCAGCCGCTTTCCTACCTAATGCGCTCCGGCGCGCCGGACGCGTTGGACCTGATGGTGGCGGTGAACTATGCGCACCTGGCGATGGACCTGATCACCAGCGGCTCCAGCGGGCGCATGGTGGCTTTGCGCGACGGCACGTACACGCACATCCCCATGAGCACCGTGACGAGCGGCCTCAAGCGCGTGGATGTGGACGAGCTGTACGATGTCAAGGAATATCGGCCCAAGGTGCGGCACGTGCTGGGCAAGCCCATGTTCCTGTATTAGTCGAGCTACGCTGTCTATGCGTCCTGTATCTTCCAGGAAGCCGTCGGCTTCCTGGAAGATGGGCGTAAATCGGCGCGCGGGTTGGCCGAAAAATCATAAAGCAGCATCACGTTATAGTCATATCACAGCAGAGTATCAAGGAAACCAAAACTATGATTCATGAGTCAGTGTATGAACTGCGCAAGTCGGTTGCCGACAGCGTGCGCATTTCTAAGGGCGAAGTGCAGGTAGTCGATGCGGACAAGCTGCGCGCAAAGGATATTGATCTATTGGTGCGCGACTCCGTTTTCGGCACAAAGCCGGTGCAGGAGTACGCGCGCTGGCTGATTTGGGAGCTGGGGCAGGCGCTTTATGCGCGCCCGGCCAGCATCCATGACTTTTACGTCAGCCGCAGCCAA
This sequence comes from Caldilineales bacterium, assembly GCA_038251215.1. Taxonomy (GTDB): domain Bacteria; phylum Chloroflexota; class Anaerolineae; order Caldilineales; family Caldilineaceae; genus JASGTU01. The sequence goes on along the minus strand of JBBSBO010000520.1, from coordinate 979 downwards.
GACAAATGGCAGGACCGCACGACGCCCGCCATGAACATTCGCTTTACCACGTATGATACGGCGCGCGCAGCCTTCCGCGCCGCCAAGAAGACCAATGCCGGGGCTTTCGTGTTTGAGATCGCGCGCAGCGAGATGAGCTACACCGACCAGGAGCCGAGCGAATTCAGCGCTTCGCTGATTGCCGCGGCGATCAAAGAGGGCTACGTCGGCCCGATCTTTATCCAGGGCGATCACTTCCAGGTCAAGGCGTCCACCTTCAAGAAGAACCCGGATGCCGCCATCCAAGAGGTGAAGGACCTGATCGCCAAGGCCATCCCCGCCGGCTTCTGGAACATCGACATCGACACCAGCACGCTGGTGACGTTGGAGCCGGAGACGCTGGAAGAGCAGCAAGTCGATAACTTCACGCGCTCGGCGGAGCTGACCAAGTGGGTGCGCGACCTGGAACCCGCAGGCGTGACCGTGAGCTTGGGCGGCGAGATCGGCGAGGTGGGCGAGAAGAACTCCACGCCGGAAGAGCTGGACGCCTACATCACCGGCTACCAGAAGGCGCTGGCGGAGATGGGCGGCGATCTGGTCGGACTGAGCAAGATCAGCGTGCAGACCGGCACGAGCCACGGCGGCGTAGTGCTGCCCGACGGCACAATTGCCAGGGTCGCCGTGGACTTCGACACGCTGGCGACGCTGGGCGAGCGGGCGCGCGACTATGGCGCGGGCGGGGCCGTGCAGCATGGGGCCAGCACGCTGCCCGAGGAGATGTTCGATAAGTTCCCGGAAATGCAGACGCTGGAGATTCACCTGGCGACGGGCTTCATGAACCTGTTTATGGATCACCCGGCCTTTCCGGAGAGCCTCAAGGAGACGTTGTATCGCTATCTGGATGCGAACAACGCCGACGAGCGCAAGGCCGGGCAGACCGACGCCCAGTTCTATTACAGCACGCGCAAGAAATCGATTGGACCGTTCAAGGCCGAGCTGT
>JBBSBO010000519.1:0-3060 GCA_038251215.1 Caldilineales bacterium | reverse complement strand
GCCGATGAGGCCGATGCGCAGGCCGCCGACTTCCTTGACGGCGTAAGGCGGGAAGAATGGCTCTTCTGTCTCGTCATCGAAAACATTCGCCGCCAGTATGGGGTAGTTGAGTTCGGCGGCGCGCTGCTTAAAGGTTTGCGGACCGTAGGCGAATTCCCAGTGGGCTGACATGGCGTCCAGGCCCAGCGTGTTGAGGATGGGGATCAACGCCTCGCCCTTGGTTTGGAGCGCGGCATGGGTTCCATGGAGCGTATCGCCGCAGTCGCAGAAGAGCACGCGCCCCGGGTTCTCGGCGCGAATTTGCTTAAGGATGGCGGCGATGCGCGCGTAGCCGCCGGCGAGCCGGTAGACGGTGCGATCGTCCTGCCAGAACATCTCCGGGTGGAGGTCGAAGTAGGCGTGGCTGTCGTTCATCTGGACAATGGTGAGCGATTTGGCAGTTGCCATGTGCTTGACTCCTTTGCAGTTTGTCTAAAGCGTCACAGAAGCCAAGTGGACCAGGCCGGACAACCCGTTACCAATACGCCTCGCGCGGCTGGGTGCGGTCCTCGGTAGCGACGAGCGTGTCGAGCAGCAGTTCTTGCAGTTCGATCCGCACAGCCGCGTAGTCGGGTGAATCCCACAGATTATGCAATTCGTGCGGGTCGGCGTGCAGGTCGTAGAGTTCGCCGCTGCGTGGGCGCTCCGTGGCAGGCGCGCCGTGAAAGACGACGAGCTTGTAGGGGCCGCGGCGCAGCATGGTGGCGTCCACGCGCGGGTCGTAGGGATGACCGCTATCGCGGTATTCGCACAGCGCCCAGCCGCGCGCCGACGTCTCGTCGCCATGGGCAAGGGGCAGCAGGCTCTGCGCCTGGCTGCCGGGCAGGGGGGACAGTCCCGCGGCGGCGAGCATGGTGTCGTTGAGGTCGATCCACTCTACGAGAGGCGTCACACGCTCACCGGCGGGCAGCACGCCGGGCCACTTGAGGATCAGCGGCACGCGCACGGCGCCTTCATAGAGCATGGGGCCTTTGAGCAGCAAGCCGTGGTCGCTGGTGAAGATGACGAGTGTGTTGTCGAGCCGGCCCGTGGCGGCGAGGGCGTCGAGGATGCGCTGCACCTCGTCGTCGATCAGCGCGACCATGGCATAGTTGGCACGCACGACCTGGCGCATCTGCTCCGGCGTGTATTCCGTGAAGCCGCGGGCGAAGCCGGCGTAGCTCTTCTCCGACGCTTCGCTGAGAATGGCTGGGCGGTCGCGCAGGTCGTCGAGCGAGCCGAGCGGCGCGGGCAGTGTCTCGGCGTCGAAGCGGTCGAGGTATTCTTGCGGCGCGACGAAGGGGTGATGCGGGTCGAAGAAGTTGACCCAGAGGAAGAAAGGCTGTTCTTCGTCGCGGCTGGCTTCTATGAACTCAATGGACTGCGTGCCGACCCAGTGACTGTAGTGCGTTTCGGTGGGCATGGCGTCGAAGGGCGCGGCCTCGTGGCGGCCGCGGCCGGGGCCGTTGGCAATGGCCTGCGCGTAGACGTCCGGGTAGTTCTCCTCCAACCAGCGGTGATACATGTTCTGCGGGGAGCCGTGCGTGGGGTCGTGCGCCCATTGGAAGACGCGGAAGCCGTCGTCTAGGCGCGGCTCAGTGCGCCCTTGGAAGCAGGCCGACAGGTGCCATTTGCCGACCAGGCCGCAATCATAGCCGCCATCCGCCAGCGCTTTGGTGAAGAGGGGCCAATGCGCGGGCAGGCTGACGCCGTTGGCGTAGAGGCCGTGCGCATGCACGTAACGCGCGGTGAGCAGGCTGGCGCGCGAGGGCGAGCAGACCGGGCTTTGCACGTAACATTGCTCGTAGATGACGCCGTCCGCGGCCAGTTGGTCGATAGCGGGCGTGCGCGCGTGCTCGTTGCCGTAGCAGCCAAGCGAGTCGAAGCGCTGTTGGTCGGTGCAGATGAAGAGGATGTTGGGCCGGCTGTTGGGCATGGTGCGCTCGATTCATGGCTGGGCGGGCGGCTATACAAGTTGCCTCAACGGCTACATCATCTCAATGACTACATAGAGACGCCGAGAAGCCCGCGGGTGATCTGGAAGTCGACGTTGCCGAGCTGATAGAGGCGCGGCGCATACTCGCCTGCGCTGAGGTCGGCGATGCGCTGCAAGATGGCCTCGACCCAAACGGCGGGCGGGCCGCTCAGCACCAGGTCGAGGTCGCCCGCATATGGCTGTAGGCGCGACTGGGCGTCGGCAATCTGTAGCACGGGGACCATGGGATGGGTCTGCACGGGATGCTCGGAGACGGCGGCGATGATGGTCTCTACGCCGGTAGCGCCAAGGCCGGTCAGGGTCTCCACCCAGTGCGACGTGGGGGTCTCCATGATGTGGAAGCCTGGCGTGGGCATGGGCTCGCCATAAGCCAAGCTGGGGATGGGGCGCTGCTCGCCAAGCACGGCCGCGAGGAAAAGCGGATGGGACATGACGCCCGCGTTTTCCGGCACGACAACTGCGCCGCCGGCGGCGACGACGAGCGTCGTTAGGTCGGCAAGTCCACGTGCCACCTCCGCGCTGACCGGGCCGGCGCTTGCGAGGCCGAGGCGCAAAGCTCCGAGGCCGGCTGTGGCGGCTGTAGGCGCGGGCATGTCGGCGCCGGCTTGAGCAAACCAAGCTTCGGTCTTCTCCAGCGCGGACTTGATGCCGCCGTCGAGCTGGATGCTCACCCAGCCGAAAGCGGAGAGGTCGAGGCCCATGTGCGCCATCTGGCTGCGCATGAAGTCGTTGTGGGTCTTCTCGCAGCCGTGTTCGAGCAGCAGGCAATGCTCCACCATGGGGTGGACGATATAGCCGAGCATGGTGCGCACATACAGCTCTTCCGATTGGCCGCTGGAGTTGCCGCAGCCCTCTGTGTGAACGAGCGTGACGTAGCGCGAGATGCCGCGCTCGCGCCCGGCGGCGGCGCGGTTGAGGCGGGTGGCGGCCATCTGCGCCACCTGGGCGGCGCACAGGCTGGTGGGCAGGATGAGGTCCACTTTGTCCAGCGACTGCGATTTAGGGCTGCGCAGCACGTGGAAACGGACGCCAGGGTCTGCGATCTC
>JBBSBO010000518.1:0-3062 GCA_038251215.1 Caldilineales bacterium | reverse complement strand
CCCAGGTGCGCGAAGACGCGCTCCCATTCGTCGACGGAGAGGTCGTCGTTGGGCTTGCGCCAGATGTCGCACGTGCGGCATTTGCTGTTGCAGCGGTAGCTGACGCTGACCACGACTGAAAACGGCTTGACCTGGGGCCAGCCGAAGGCGCGGAACGACCAATAGAGGGGCAGCTTGGGGATCAGGCCGAGCATCGCCACCGCCTCAATAGTCGCCCGGGTGACCATTGCACGCGGTTACGCGCGATGCTGTTCACACCCACGGTAATTTTCCCGCGCGCAGCAGGCAAGCGCATCATGCCGCCGCCTGGTCTTTGCTGCCGATGAAGAAGCGCCGCACCTGCGACATAGTCTTGGGCAGGTTCGTCCAGTTCTCTCTGAACGTCATCTTCTCCCACACGCGTTCGGGGCGGTAGAGATAGAAGCGGCGATAGGCCTCGCGCCACTTGCGCAGCACCAGGTCGGGGTCGTAGCCTGCGTTCATGGTGAAGCGCGCCTTCTGCTCGTGGATGGCGAAGTCGCTCCACTTGTCGGCAAAGACCTCGCCGCCCTCCTGGATCATGTCGTACATGGCCGTACCGGGGAAGGGCGCAGCCAGCAGGAAGTTCGCCAGCTTGGGGTCAAGTTCCAGCGCCAACTGGATCGTCTTCTCCATCGTCTCTTCGGTGTCGCCAGGCATGCCGAAGATGAAGAAGCCCATCGTCTGTAGGCCGGCGGCCTTGGCGTTGGCGAAGGCCTCGCGCACCATGTCCACCGTCTGCCCCTTGCGGATGACGTTGCGCAGCATCTCTTCGTCGCCGTTTTCCACGCCGAAGCCCACGCGCTTACAGCCGCCGGCTTTCATTAACTGGAATAACTCCAGGTCGGAGTGGTTGACCTTCATGCCGTGTACCGTCACCCAGGGCACGGTATTGAGGCCCTCTTCCACCAGGCGGCGGCACAACTCCTTGGCGCGCGGCAGCTTGAGATTCCAAATGTCGTCGGTCATGCCGATCTCGGTGGCGCCCAGCCCCTTCACCAGCCACTTCCATTCCTGCACGACGCTCTCCACGGAGCGGGCACGCCAGGTGTCGCCGGTGACAGGCTTGGAGCAGAAAGTACACTTGTAAGGGCAGCCGCGGCTGGTGAGGATCGTAAAGCTGCGCGCGTGCGGGTCTAGGCCGTCGGTGAGCGGCTGCAAGTTGGTGTAGCGGTCGATCTTAAACAGATCATGCGCGGGAAAGGGCAGCGCGTCCAGGTCCGGGATCATCGGGCTTTCCGGACTGGCGACGATCTCGTCGTGCCGACGGAAATGAATGCCGGGCAGCAGATCGGGCCGGCGACCGCCGTCGAGCGTGTTCACCAACTCCAGAAAGCTGTATTCGGATTCGCCCTTGAACACGTAGTCCACGTATTCGCTGTGCGGCGGCTGCATCGACTCCAGCGGCATGATCGTTAAGTGCGGCCCGCCCAGCGCCGTGATCAGCCCTCGCTGCTTGGCGAGCGCCGCCATCTGCCACGCATCTTCGATCAGCGGCGTGGTGGCGGTGATGCCGATCAGGCTATACGGCCTGCGCTGTGACTCCGCCAAGTCCAGGTAGTAGTCCACGCCGACGTCTTCGATGGCCGCGTCGTAGATCATCACGTCGTGGCCTCCCTCACGCAGGACAGCCGCCAGGTAGCCCAGACCCAAGGGGATATGCTTGCGCTCGCTCCACACTTTGGCTTCGGGGCTGGCTAGAATGACACGCATGGGCTAGAGCGCTCCTTCGGCTTCGATGGATTTGCGCAGGGCGGTCTTTTCCTTCTTGGGGATGAACGTATTCAGGGCAATGCGCATATTGCGCGGCAGGTTCATCCAGAAGTCTTTGGTCTTGGCGCGACGCATGATGGGGGAAGGGCGCAGATAATACTGGCGATAGGCCTTGCGGTACATCTCTTCCACCAACTCGGCGGTCATCTCACCCATCTCGTAGCGCGCCTTTTGGTCGAAGAAGACGTAGTCTTCCCAGTCGCTGATCAACATGCGTCCCTGGCGCTTGACCATCTCGTAAACCTTCGTACCGGGGTACGGCGTCATCATCGAGAAGTTGGCGATCACGGGGTCCAGCTCGATGGCGAAGTTGATCGTGTTCTGCATCGTCTGGCGCGTTTCGCCGGGCAAGCCGATGATGAAGAAGCCGATGGTCTCCAGGTTGATCTCTTTGGCATTCTTGAAGGCCTGGCGGATCGTGTCCAGCTCGATCTTCTTGTCCACGCTGCGCAGGATTTCCGGGTCGCCGCTTTCCACGCCAAAGGCGGTGCGCTTGAGGCCGGCCTGCTTGAGCTTGGTAAGCAGTTCCTTGCTGGCAAGGTTGGCGCGGATGCCGTTGACAAAGATCCACGGCACATGGTTGAGGTTGTTCTCAATCAGCAGGTTGCCAATCTCCTCGAGCCGCTTCATGCGGATGTTGGCGCTGTCGTCCAGCACGCCAATCTCCTCGGCGCCCAGGTCCTCCACCAGATGCCTCCACTCGGCCAGCACGCTCTCGGGGCCGCGGCTGCGCCACTTGATGGGCATAATGCTCTGGCTGCAGAAGGTGCAGCGGTAGGGGCAGCCCCGGCTGGTGAGGATGCTGAAGGACTTGGCCCCGTCCACGTGGTCGGTGGCGGGCTGCAGATTGGTGTAGCGGTCCATCTTGAAGAGATGGTAGGCCGGCCAGGGCAGGCTGTCGAGGTCGGCAACCGGCGTGCGGTCCACGTTGTTGTGGATTTGCCCATCGCTCGTCTTGTAGGTGATGCCCTCGCACTCCGCGAAAACTTCGTTTTCGGAGGCCATGAAGGCATCCGTCTTGAAGTTCGCCTCGCTGTACTCGGGGTGTTCCGTCAGGAAGGCCTCGAGGCGCACGCAGATGTCGATCCACGTCTCCTCGCCCTCGCCGCGCGCCACAATGTCCACGTAGGGCTTCTCGCACGATTCTTCGGGCAGCACGGAAACATGCGGGCCGCCGATGACAACCGGCACGTCCAGCACTGCCTTGACAGCCCTGGCCGTGTGCCAGGCCTGCTTCACCTGCGGCGTGTTGGCGGTAATGCCCACAATGT
>JBBSBO010000517.1:0-3066 GCA_038251215.1 Caldilineales bacterium | reverse complement strand
GCTGGCCGCCAGGTTTGCCTCGAATTCCTGCGGCGTGCGGCTGCCGATCAAGGCGAAGATGTTGAGCGGCGAACTCATGACATAGGCCATGGCGATCTGCGGGATGCTCAGCCCCTTCTCCGCGGCCAACTGCTCCACACGGTCCAGCCGCTCGAAGTTCTCGTCGCAGCAATAGGTTTCCACCGCCAGCTTGTCCAGATATTCTTCCTGCTGCGCCATCGTCTCGCGGCGGATGCGCCCGCTGAAGAAGCCGCCCGCCAGGCTGGACCAGGTGAAGAGCGGCATCTGCGTCTTCTCGTACCAGGCGCGGTCGGCAGCGCCCTGCGGCCCGCTGATGCTAACGCAGTTGGGCCACGGCTCCTTCACCTGCACGGCGAGGCTGAAGTTGGGACTGCTGACACTGAAGCCTTCCAGCCCGTGCTCGGCGGCATAGGCGTTGGCCGCCTGCACGCGCGCCGCACTCCAGTTGGAGCCGCCAAAGGCATGGATCTTGCCGGCGCGCTTGTGCTCGTTGAGGATCTCCACGATTGGCCCGACGGGCTGGCTGGGGTCGTCGCGGTGCAGCAGATAGAGGTCGATATAGTCGAACTGGAAGCGCGCCAGCGAATCGTGCAGGTCCGCCGTGATGTCATACGGCGTGACGCGCTGGCGGTCCTGGTTGTGATGCGCGCCCTTGCCCAGGATCATCACCCGCTCGCGCACGCCGGCCTCGCGCACCCAGCGCCCGATCGTGCGCTCGTTGTCGCCGCCGCCATAGATGTGCCCGGTGTCGAAGGCGTTGCCGCCCATCTCCAGGATCGCGTCCAACAAGTCAAAACTGCGCTTAAGGTCCTTGGAATTGATCATCATCGAGCCTTGCACCAGCCGAGAAATCGGCTTGTCGATGCCGGGCACGCTGCCATATTGCATAGAAAGTTCCTCCGCTGGTGGGTTACATCCTGATGGCTTGAATCCTGCCGGCTTGCAGTGCCGAACTGTCACCTGGATTATGCTTGAACGTCTATTGTCGGACAAACCCGCGCCGCGCCCTGCGCGCAGACGGCCTGGGCGACGCGTCTCGCATCTGCGCAAGAGTCAACGAACCCCCTGCGTCTATAGTATACTGTACCTATCAGCTTGCCGCGCTTTCGCCACGAGAGTGCGAGACATCGGTCCAACATTGTTCAGGCATTCGCACTCAAGGAGCCAACACTGTGAGCAACTACCACGTCAACCTATCGGAACAACCTACGATCGTGGTGCGCAACCAACCCGGCTGCCTGATCCAGATACTCTACTTCGCCTTCATCGGCTGGTGGCTGGGCGCCCTTGCCATCACGTTGGCTTACCTGCTGATGCTCACCATTCTCGGCATCCCGCTGGGCATCATGATCATCAACCGCATTCCCTACCTGATCGCCCTGCGTGAGACCGCGCCGATTATTTCGTATGCGGGCGAGCGCCCTGGCCAGCAACCTTTCGGCCTGCGCGCCATCTGGTTTGCCTTCATCGGCTGGTGGGCGGCGGCCCTCTGGCTTTCCGCTGCCTATGCGATTGCGCTCACCATCATCGGCCTGCCCATCGGCTTCTGGATGTTCGACCGCGCGCCCGCCGTGTTGACGCTCCACCAAGGCTGACGCCGAGCGCCTTGTCACAATAGAACACGGATTCAGCGCATCAACGCAGATCGATCTCAGTTTTTCTCTGCGCCCTCTGCGTCTCTGCGGTTCTTGCCGTTTTTCTTGCTTTTGCTTTTCTTTGCGTTCTTTGCGCCTTTGCGGTGATTTTTGATCCTGTAATCCTATGACCCTCGCCCGCGTCCTTGCCGACCTGCGCTCCGACCCGCAGTTTATGGCCAACGTCGCCGCCTGGCGGACGGTGGAGGCCCAGCCCGCGCGTTATGCCCCGCTGCCGCCGCGCCTGCACCCGAGCGTGCAGGCCGCGCTGCGTGGCCGCGGCATCGACTCGCTCTACTTGCACCAGGCGCGTGCAGTGGACGCGGCGCTCGACGGCTTGAACACGGTCGTCGTCACGCCCACAGCCAGCGGCAAAACTCTGTGCTACAACCTACCCATCCTGCACGCAGCCTTGCAGGAACCCGACGCCCGCGCCCTCTACCTCTTCCCCACCAAAGCCCTCGCCCAGGACCAGCTCGCCGAGCTGCACGCCTGGCGAGGCGCGCTGGAGGCGGCGGGCGTCCCCGCGCCTGAAGTCGCCACGTATGACGGCGACACGCCCAGCAGCCGGCGCGCCCGCATCCGCCAGGAGGCGCGGCTGCTGCTCTCCAACCCCGACATGCTGCACACCGGCATCCTGCCCTACCACACCAACTGGGAGACCTTCTTCGCGCGCCTGCGCTACGTGGTGTTGGACGAACTGCACACCTACCGCGGCGTCTTCGGCAGCCATGTCGCCAACGTGCTGCGCCGCTTGCAGCGCGTCTGCGCCTTCTATGGCAGCCGCCCGCAGTTCATTTGCGCCAGCGCCACCATCGCCAACCCCGCCGAGCTGGCCGCGCGGCTGATCGAACAGCCCGTCGTGCTGATCGACGAGAACGGCGCGCCGCGCGGCGAAAAGCACATCATCCTCTACAGCCCGCCCATCTACGACCCCGAGCGCGGCCTGCGCCAGAGCAGCACCATCGCCGCGCAGGAGCTTGCCGCGCGCTGCGTGCTGGGCGGCGTGCAGACCATCGTCTTCGGACGCTCGCGCCTGGTCACCGAGCTGCTGCTCACCTACCTGCGCGAGCGCGTTGCTCGCGCACCCAACCGCGCCGAGCTACAAGAGTCAATTGGGCAGGATGCCGCCTCGCTCATGCAGACGATCCGCGGCTATCGCGGCGGCTACCTGCCCCTCGAGCGGCGCAGCATCGAGGCGGGCCTGCGCCGTGGCGAGGTGCGCGCCGTCGTCGCCACCAACGCCCTGGAGCTGGGCATCGACATCGGCCAACTCCAAGCGGCGGTGCTGTGCGGCTACCCGGGCAGCATCGCCGCTGCCTGGCAGCAGATGGGCCGCGCCGGGCGCACGCGCGAGGCCTCGCTCGCTATCCTCGTCGCCACCGGCGGCGCGCTTGACCAATACGTGATC
>JBBSBO010000516.1:0-3072 GCA_038251215.1 Caldilineales bacterium | reverse complement strand
CGCTGCCCGTTTTCGCCGTAGCGGAAGGCCCAGGCCGCGTCGCACGCGCCGCAGCTGAGGCAACCGGCGCTGTCAGGCGGACAACTCAGCCCCGTCTCACTGCGCGCGGCCAAGCGCAACTCATACTGGAAATAGTTCTCGCTCACCCCGCTCTGCACCACATCCCACGGCAGCGGGCTGCCCATGTCCCACGCGCCGCAGTAATGCTCCTTCTCCAGGCCGAGCGCCGCCATCGCCGCGAAGAAGCTGCGCACCGTCAACTGCCCCGGCGGCAGCGCCAACAGCACATCCGCCAGCCGGCGGTCGCCGCGACTCAACACGGCCTGCACCTCGGCCCAGTCAGGCGAATCGGCGCGCACATCCACGCCATGCCGCGCCAGCGCCCGCTGAATCGTCTTCTGCCGGGCGCGCAACTCCGGGGCGGGCGTCATGCCCTGCCACTGGAATGGCGTATGCGCCTTAGGCACAAACGGCGTGGCGTTGATGGCGATACGCCGCTTGAAGCGCCCACGCGCTGCCATAGTGAAGTCGATCAGCGCCTGGATATCATCATCGGTTTCCGTGGGATGGCCGATCATGAAATAGAGCTTCAGCTGCGAAAAGTTCAACTCCTGCGCCAGGGCTATCGCCCGCATCATCTGCTCTTCGGTCTGCGTTTTGTTGATCACGTTGCGCAGCCGTTGGCTGCCCGCCTCCGGCGCCACGGTCAAGTTTTGTGCGCCGCCCGCGGCCATCGCCCGGATCAGCGGCACGCTGATCGGGTCCATGCGCATCGAACTGGCGCTGATGCTCGCGCCCATCGCCTCCAACTCCGTAGCAAGCTCGTCGATCTGCGTGTGGTCGCTGACAGCCGCGCTCACCAGCCCCACGCGCCGATGCCCCTGAGCAATCGCTCGTTCGGCGGAGGCCAATAGCCGCTCCAATGGCTGCTCACGCGCGGGTCGGTAGACATAGCCGGCGAGGCAAAAGCGGCAGCCGCGACCGCAGCCGCGTGCGATCTCCATCAGATGCATGCCGGCGAACTCCGTATCCGTCGCGTAGAGCGAGCCGGAAACATCGTAATCCGCCAAGTTGCGCACCCACAGCCGCTCCACGCGCCGGAAATGCGGGTGATCGCGGTGCGACGGACGCTTAGCCGGCACATACCAGCCGGGCAGGCCATCGAGCGCCGCCAGCATTGCGTCGTGGTCTTCGCCCAGGCCCTCGCGGCACACATCCAGGAAGGTCGGAATGGCTTCCTCGCCCTCGCCGATCAGGATGGCGTCGAAGAAAGGCGCCATCGGCTCCGGGTTCATGGTGACGCCCGGCCCGCCGGCGATCAACAGAGGCCATGGGCTGCCGTCCCAGCGGCGCGTGGCTGCGCGCTCCTCCGCTCGCGGCGGAATGCCCGCCTGGCGCAGCAAGTCGACCACGTTGAAATAGTCCATCTCCCACGAAATGGTAAAGGCCCACACGTCGAACTCATCGGCGCGCCGCCCGCTCTCCAACGCCTCCAGCGGCAAGCCCGCCTGCACCGCGCCCTTCTCCCAAAAGATGCGTTCGCAGACAACATCATCCTCACGGTTAAAGGCCGCGTAGAGTAGTTGCAACGCCAGGCTGCTCATGCCGACGTAATATGTGTTAGGCATAGTGAGCGCCACGCTGATGCGCCCGCCCCAATCCTTAACCACAGCGCCCTGCTCAAGCGGGGCGCTGTGGCGGTCATGCTGTGATTGTCGCGGGGAAGGCTGGCGACTGCTGCGCTTCTTAGCCATTGTTACCTCGGCTGCTCCCCCGGCGTGTACTGCCGCAAATGCCGGCCCGGCTCATTCGCTCTCCTGCGTCATCATCAACATCTTGGCGCGAATCGACTCGCTCAGCGCTGCGCCCACGTTGCGTTCCACTTCGCTCTGCTCGTCGCCCGTTGCCAGCGCCATCTCCTGCACCAACATAGCATTGGCCTGCGAATACAGATCAGAGTCCGCCTTGTTTAACGGCTTCAGTTCCCTGCGCCAACTCAACTCGCGCAGCGCCTCGGCGACTTTCACGGGCCGCCCCGAGTGGATCAGATTCTCCACCACGCGCCGCCGCTCCTTGAAATTCTGAGGCAAGGGCTGTGGCAAGCTGCGCAAGACCAGAAACACCTCTTCGCATTTCGTGCTGCCCATCACGCTGCGTAAACCCAATTCATCCGCCTTGCGCCACGGCACCCGCACGGTCAGCCGCTTGTCGGCAAACCGGATCACGTAATAGCGCTGAAACCCCGTCGCCAGCTCCTGATTCTGCACGCCAACAATTGTGCCCGCGCCATGCGCCGGATGGACAATGTGCTCACCTACTGTGAATTCCATCTATTCCTCCTCAAGGCTCTCCTTCGCCGCGTACCTATACGAAATACTACCACATTTCGAGGAAGTTGTCACACGCGCCAAACCGCCCGGATTTAGGGCGCGATCGACAGCTGGGCTGTGACCTGCAAATGGGCAGCGTTTCAATGCGAATTTGCTGAAACGCCGAAATACTCACGCGCTCCTGCTTGCTTCAGCCGCGCCAAGGCCACGCAGAAAGGCGCCCCCGGCCGCTTCAAGATCACCCTCCAGTGCGAACGTCAGGCTGCGCACGCGAATGTCGCCGACCTGAATATCCAAGGGGAATGCCAATTCAACTGGGTAGATCAAGATGGCCTCGCTTGCGTGCATCAATGTGGCATAGGCGACAGCCTGGTAGATATCGGCATTGTCGGGACCAGAGTCGGGGACTTTGTATTTGGTATCGAACACGCACCGCACCGTTCCCGTTGTCGGATCGAGCGCCACGATATCGATCTTGAACGACACCCCAGCGCCCGCCCCAAGCGTCTGATGCTCCTGGATCTTCACCACATAACGCGGCTCCAAGCGCTGTTTGAGCCACAAGGCGACAAAGCGCTCATACAAGCGCGCCATGTCAACCAAAAACGGCAACATCGCGCGTTCCCCAACTTGGTGGGTAGGCCCCGTCTCGCTGAGAAAAAAGTAGCACAGCGAGTGCAACAGACCATAGTCGGCATTGAGCCGATTGTAGAGACGCCCTACACATGCTTCCGATGAGAAT
>JBBSBO010000515.1:0-3077 GCA_038251215.1 Caldilineales bacterium | reverse complement strand
CCGCTACGATCCAGGCGCGGCTATCCCTCGGATGCTGCACAGGGAGGGAAGTAGCCGTCATGTCCCGTTCGTAGTTGCTTCGGAAAAAATACGCGACGCACGCGGGGCGAGCGGCGGTCGAAGGGTTGCCGGCGCGGCGATCAAGCGTCCTGCGTTTCGGCTTCGGAAACGACCTTGCGCACGACGTAGATCGGCTTGTCTTGGCTCTCGAAATAGGTGCGGGTCATCATCTCGCCCAGCAGCCCCATCGTGATCAACTGCACGCCGATCACCACGAGCAGCACCGCCAACTGCAACATGGGCCGCGTGCCGATATTCTGCCCCCAGCCCAGCTTGAGGATGGTGAGGTAGAGGCCGATCAAGAAGCCGCCCGCGGCCGAAACCAGCCCCAGCGTGCCGAAGACATGGATCGGCCGCGTCGCGTAGCCGCCCAAGAACCACACCGTGATCAAGTCCAGCGCCACGCGCACGGCCCGGCTGATGCCGTATTTGGACCGGCCATATTGGCGCGCGCGGTGGTTGACCGGCACCTCGGTCACCGTGCCGCCCACCTGGCTGGCGAGCGCCGGGATGAAGCGGTGCAGCTCGCCGTAGAGGTGTACGTACTGCAAGACATCGCGGCGGTAGGCCTTGAGCGAACAGCCGTAGTCGTGCAGGCGCACGTCGGTGACATTCGAGATCAGCCGGTTGGCGATCATCGAGGGCAGGCGACGGTCCCAGTAGCGATCCTGGCGATCCTTGCGCCAGCCGCTGACGATGTCATAGCCCTCGTCGATCTTCGCCATCAGCAGCGGGATGTCGTTGGGGTCGTTCTGCAAGTCGGCATCCATCGTGATCACGACCTCGCCGCGGGCGTAATCAAAGCCTGCCGAGAAGGCCGCCGTCTGCCCAAAGTTGCGGCGCAACTGGATCACCGTGAAGTGATCGTCGGCAAGCGCCTGCGCCTCGAGCAGGGCAAAGCTGCCGTCCTTCGAGCCGTCGTCCACGATGATGATTTCGTAGGGCTTGCCGTAGCTTTGCAGCGCGTCCGTGAGGGCGCGGCACAACTGCGGGATGCTTTCCTCTTCGTTGAAGAGCGGGATCACGACCGAGATCACGAGCGCATCCGGCTGCGCGCCGTTCGCCTCGATTTTGGGTTGTTTACGCGAAGTTGTCATGCGGTCGTCCTGCCCTCTACAGTTTGGCCTGTTGGCCCGGTGCGCCCGCGCCGGCTATTGCGAGCCTATTGCGAAACCGATCCGCCGCTGCCGTCGACGGCGGTCTGCGCGCCCTCGACCAGGTCGTAATAGGCTTCACCCAGGCCGACCACCGTCGGCGTATGCCAGGTGCGCGCGGCCATCACAAAGGGGTCCGCCGGCGTCCCGCCCGCCGCCACAAAACCGTTGGCGGTGGGCAAGGCCAACGCCCAGCCGCTATCCAAGTACTGCGCGCCCAGGATCGCATCTCGGCAACTCTCGGATTGCCGTGCGCGCAAACGGCGCAGGGGGCCTGTAACCTCGCCCGCCACGCCGGGCAGCCCAGCGCCGGTAAAGTGCGCCGCACGATCGCCCACGAGCACGGGCGGCGCGTGCATCGCCTGCCACGCTTCGACCTGGCGTTTGCGTTCGCGCGCCGTGGCGTGGATATCGCCCAGGTCGCTCACGTTCCACACGCCGGTCATCATCTGCTTGATTTCTTCCAGTTGGAAGAAGAACACCTCGTCTTCGTCCTGCAGCCTGCCGTCATAGGACGCCTCGTGCGCCGCGGCTTTGGCCCAGACGCGCGTCCCCGCCCAAATATAGGCCAAGGCGTGCAAGGCGTGGCTCTGCAAATGATGCAGTTGGCGCAAACGCCGGATGGTCGCCTCCCCCCACTTCGCCTGCTTGGGGCCGAGCGCGTCGAGCAGGCGTTGCATGTTTTGGCCGGGCGGGGTGCGCGTGGGCAGCTTGGCCTGGTGCGCCATGCAGCCGAGCAAGGCGTGCATGACGGGGGCAGGATCTTCGATCCAGCGCGGCCTGGCGATCTCCGCCTCGCCGCGCGTGCGATGCCCATAGGTGCCCAAAAATTCAGCCAAGCCCTGCACCGGCGCGGCGGCAGGCGCGGTATTTTGCCAGTCCGCAAAGGAGTCCTGTCGCAGCCACGCCAACAGATCCTTGTCGGCGGGCAGGCCCTCGCTCAAATGCACCAGGGCGGTCGCCAGCCCGGCCTCGACCAGGTCGTCCAGGTCACACAGCGCGCCGTTGATCAGCAGCAGCGAAGCGGGATAGCCAGTCGAATCGAGCGTAGCGCGGATCAGGCGGTTGTAGAGCAGTTCCAGGTTGTGGCGCGCGGCGGTATAGGCGAGCATGCTCTCCACGCCGGCGTGCTCGATCTCCTCCATGATCTGCAACACATCCGCCTGGGTCCAGGCCATCTCTTGCGTCTTCACCAGCCAGTAGTAGGCTTGGCGCGAGGTATCGGCGATCCCTCCGGCGGCGGCGTCCAACAGCGCGTCGATCTTCTTCTGGTTGCGTGCGACCTTGAAGCCGCCCAGCAAGCCGCGCTTCTCCACTTGCGCCAGGGGAAAGAGTTCGCCGTTGAGGCGCAGCACCGGCGGCTCCACCGCGGCCTGTTCCGCCTCCAGGCGGGCGGAGAGGGAAAGGTTGACGTAGGCGCGGCCTTGCACCTGGCGCACCACATTCACGCCGGACGGCGGGTCAAAGCCCAGGCGGTCATAGAGTTGACGCCAGGCTCGGTTGGTCATTTCGCTCAACACGCTGTAGCTAAAGGGCGTGAGTACGCCCGGCGCCAGAGCTTGCAGCGGCAGCCGGCTCCACAGCGTAAGGTCTTCATTTCCATTTTCATACGACAACCCGCCCGCAGGCAGCCCGTCGGCAAGCACAAAATCAAACAACGTCCACCTCACAGCTTGTGTTACAGCCTGCGGCAGCCAATCTAGCGACCGTCGCGTGGCCCGGCTTAGGTTGGTTCAACTCGCTATTGTCTCGTGAATCCGCAGAAGTGTCAATTTGGGGCGGGCAGAACGAATAGAACGCGGATGACGCAGATTTGGCGGATTTTCGCGGATAAACGCCTTGATTAGGCTCCTCAATATTATG
>JBBSBO010000514.1:0-3078 GCA_038251215.1 Caldilineales bacterium | reverse complement strand
GTCGCCGGGGAAGGCGTAGAGCTGCCCTTCCTCCACGGCGCGGATGCCCTCCCAATTGGGGTCGGCCTGTAATCCGGCCACCACCTCGGACGGGTCATTGTTATAGGCGACGATGTAGATTTGGTCAGGGTCCCAAGCTGCGATCTGCTCCAGCGTCACCTGCGCCGAGCCGCTGCCGGGGTTCGCGTCCGCCCACACGGGTTCGCCGCCGGCTAGCTCCACCATCTGCGTCTGGATCCAGCTCATCGGCATCACATTGAAGGCCACATTGCCGTCGCGGTCATTGTAGGACAGGAGCAGCACACGCGGCTTGCTCTCGGCGGCGGCGGCTTTTTTGCTGATCTCAGCCACGTTCGTTTGGTAGTAAGCGACCAACTCTTGGGCGCGCGCCTCATCTCCGAAGATCTGGCCCATAATTGCCAGGTCGCGCGAATACTGTTCCGGCGTCTCCAGATCCACATAGACCACGGGGATGCCCAGCGCCTCGATCGGCGCGCCCAGCGTTTCGGCGTTGTAGCTCTTGAGTATCACCAGATCAGGCTGCAGCGGGGCAACCTGTTCGGCGCCGGCATCCTTGTCCAGCCCCTTCTTGGCGTCAATGTCCGGGTCAATCAGCGAGATGAAGTTGTAGCTGCCCTGGCCCCGGTCTGCGATCGCCACGATGCGTTCGGCGGCGCCGGGGAAAATGTAGGCGGCGTCGGCAATCATGAACAGCGCCCGGCCTACCAGAACGATGCGCTGCGGCGGCGCGTCCAGCGTCACCTCGCGGCCCAGTGCATCTGTGATCACAATCGGCCTGCTTACGGCCTCTTCGGCGGGCAACGCGGTTGCAGCCGGCATGTCTTGCCCAGTAGGCGCGACAACCGGTTGCACGGCGCACGCGCCGAATGCAAAGAGAGCCAACACGAGAAATAGAAGGACGCCGATTCGTTTCACTGCAACATCTCCTTGTTGTGGGTCTATAGTGGATTTAGGCTTGGCAGGCTGGTTGCGGACTCCTTCCGGATGAACTGACGGACAAACTGAGCAAGGCGGATGTCCATGCAGAAGGCGATCGCCAAGTATATACTCCTGGTATATACTGAGTACGCGGCTCACAGTCTACGGAATTCTACGCCTATTCCGCGCGAACAAGAAATCGGCGAGTCCCACGCTCTCGTGGAGACTCGCCTCAAGTAGTCGCACGCATTGGGCAAAGCGAATGCGGCATGTATGTGCTAAACGCCCGTTGGCGCTAGTCGGAGTCGAGGAAACGGACGGCGTCGCCCACGGAGGCAATGCGTTGGGCTTCTTCGTCGCTGATCTCGCCGCCGAACTCTTCTTCAAAGGCCATGATCAACTCGACCAAGTCCAAACTGTCCGCTTCCAGGTCATCGCGGAAGTTCGCATCCATGTTGACCTCACTCGGCTCGACGCCAAGCTGCTCCACGATAATTGCACGTACACGCTCGAACGTCTCTTTTTCGGCCATCAGTTGCCTCTCCTCTAGAAGCTATTTGTTTTTGTACTATGGTAGCGGCTCGCCGGCGAACTTCGACAGGCAAACTGCCATACTGCCGTCGCCCACCCTTTTTCGCATCGGCTTGTAGTGCCGGCCCGGTCGGCGTCAGCTATTGAACTGTGTCCTAACACGGTGCACCTGCGCCATTGTAGTCACCGCCGCGCAACCTGTCAAACACCGAGGCGACATAGACGCGCAAGCGTTCCGCATCGCTGCGCAAGCACGCCGCCGATGACACCGGCTCAGGCGTGCAACCTGCTCGAACCTAGTACTGACAACACGCGCGCCGGCGCCAAGTCGCGGCGGACTTTGTGCAATTCTGCGATTAGCCGCGTTGCCCAATCACCGGCGACGAAGGTATGCTTGCGGCATGGCACGCTACTCTCGACTCCAGCGCATCGCTGCCGGCGCTCGACCCTTCGGCGCCAACGTCGCAGCTTGTCTGCTGTGCTTTCTTTTGGCCGCCTGCTTTCCGGCGGCGGAGGCGCGTTCTGCCCCAGATCTTCCCGCAGCGGTCCAAGGCGCGCCTCTACCCACCCTGGCAGACTTTTGGGAGGGCCGGGCTGTCTTCCGCCTGGACCAAGCGGACACGGGCCTGCCCATGGGCGAATCGGACACGATGCTCCTGCCCAATGGCGAGGTGCGCGCCTATCTCCATGCGAGCATGCCGTCGTTGGGCGTAGTCGACCGCTGCGGCGACCCCGTGCCCTTTCCCGGCTGTGCTGTGACGTTTACCAGCGCCGATGGAGGCCGCACCTTCGTCCCTTCCCAAAACGCAGGCGGCGCGGTCACTTGTATGCTCGACTGTATGTCCTGCCCCTGCACCTCACGGCGCGATCATATCGACCAGCAACAATACCCGCGCGTGGCCCCGCCCATCCGCCAAGCGAACGGCCTGCTCTCGCCCTGGGTCATGGCCTATGAGTACCGCGGCAGCGTCTTTGTCGCCTACTCGGAGGACGGCCTACAGTGGACGCGGCCTGCGCAGTTGCCGCAAACCGGCGTCTGGAAGAGCTGGCTGATGCCTTGCCGCCCCGAGGAAACGGTCGGCGCACACCCGCACGCGCCGCACGAGTTTGACTGTCTGGTCGGCAGCCCGCCCGGCGTTTTTGTCGACGCCGGGACAGACGATACGCAAGCGTATATCTTCGTCGGCCTGGGGCAGAACCCGGGCGCCATGGGCTGCTATCACGGGCCGGTGGGCAGCCCGCCCGCCCTCTGGCACAAATGCGAACACAACCCCCTCTTTGCGGGCAGCGCCTCCTATGGCCCGTCCGACGCCGGCGGCCCCGCGGCCAATGCCTACTTCGACTTTCGCACCGTCAGCTCAGCCGAGGTCATACGTCAGGGCGACCAACTCTACATGCTCTACGAAGGCGTGCGCGGCCCCCAGGCGGGCGACGCCGGCGATACGCAGTTCGCGCTCGGCCTGGCGCGTGCGCAGACGCCTGCCATCGACGGACCCTGGGAAACGTTTTCAGACAACCCGATCTTAGTGGACCTGCCCGGCAACGTCGGCGTAGGTCATGCCGATCTGCTCGTGCAGGAAGGGGTGACGTGGCTGTATACCTCGCTGG
>JBBSBO010000513.1:0-3079 GCA_038251215.1 Caldilineales bacterium | reverse complement strand
GTATCTGGCGACGCAGCCGTTGCCACAATTCACCACCGACCTCAACCCGATCTGGCAGGCCTTCTACGGCACGCGCCCGGCGGCGAAGATCGCCGATAAGGAGAGCGAATTCTATCTGACCGCCGCCGATAAGTTTGGGCTGCTCAGCGGCGCGCCGCAGTCGACGGCCTGGTACACCGCAACGATCAACGCGCACTACGACAATATCGCCGGCGTGGGCTACGATTCCGTCTGGGAGGCCAGCCAGCAGCCGCGCTATGCGCAGACCGTCGCCCGTGCTGCCAGCGATCTCTCACAGACGCTGGCAAGCGTTGCGAGCGGCATCGACGCGCCGCTGGTCGTGTTCAACCCAACCTCCTGGGAGCGCTCAGAGGTGATCGAGCTGCAGGGCGAGCTGCCCGATCTGGCAGGGCTGCCCCAGTCCGTGCAGCAGCTTGGCCCCGACCAGATCGCGGTCTGGGCCGAGGCCGTGCCGTCGATCGGGTATGTGGCGCCGCCAGGCGGGGCGACTACTACGCCCATGCACCCGGCCACGGCGACAGCGGCCGGCACGCGGATCACCCTGAGCAATGGCCTGGTCTCAGTGACGCTCGACAGCGCGCGGGGCGGCACATTCTCCAGCATGAGCGCCGCAGGTGGCCCCGAACTGCTTGCCGGCCCCGGCGACGACGTGGTCTATATCGACGATGCGGGCGACGTATACGGCGCGTTTTTTGGCGAAGAGCGCGCCAGAGCGAGCCAGGCACCAGCAAAGCTTGCGATCCTTGCTGGCGGACCCCTTGTAGCACGCGTGCAATCGGTCGTGCTGCTCGGCGGCCAGCTGCTGACCAAAACGGTCACGCTGCGCGCCGCTAGCCCGCAGATCGAGGTCGCCCTGGAGCTCGCCGCGCTGCCGGAGACGACTGCGATTGTACAGACGCCGACGACGCGGCGCACCAACACGCGCACCGACGACCTGGGCTTCGCGGCCTTTACCCACCCGTTCGACGGGAGCCCGATCGTCTCTGGCACGATCACCTATCGCCGCGAGGTGTTCTATCCGATCATGAGCTGGGGCGATGTGTCGGCTGATGGGGCGGGGCTGGCTATGCTGACCCACGGGCTCCAAGGGCTCGGCGGGACCAGCACGCTCAACCTGATGCTCCTGCGCCAGGTCTCAGATGGCGGAGGACCGACGAGCGAGGGTATTACCGAGCGCGGCTATCAGACCCTGCGCTACGCCTATCTGCCGCATACGGGCACGGCACAGGAGGCGCAGATCTGGCGGGCGGCCACCGCGTTTAACCAGCCGCTCATCCCAGCCTGGCACAGCGGCGGGCAGCTCCGGGTGCAGCTGCCATTTCTGGCCGCAGGCGCACAACAGACATTTGCGCTCGATCCGGCGGCCCGCGCCTTCCCGCGCTCCTTCAGCCTGATGAGCGCCGACCATGGGATGATTGCCGACCTCTACCGGCGCAATGATCAGATCGAAGCCCTGATCCTCAATCTCGACCCACGCTTCCCCGTGACCGTCACCAGCGGCGACACGCAGATCCAGATACCACCAGCGGCGCTGACCGTGCTCCCCTGGGATGGCGAGGTTGCGCCGTAGCGCGCGGGCGGTGCAGCGACAGACGGCGACGGGCCTCTCGCGCACCCTCAGCGCTGCGCACCTGGCAGAGCGGCGGGATGCGTAGTTATCAGGATTGCTCGCCGTTCGTAGCTGTCAACTTACCGCAGGGGCTACAGCCCCACGGCTTGTACCTCACTCCGACGAGTCGGACGGATACGATTGGTCGGTTGACAACGACCCGCCAGTAGGAGATCTACCCCCGCTGGCATGGTACTTGGCCGCGATGTTACGGGCCGCATTGAGGTCGGCATGCAGCTCGAAGCCGCATACCCGACACACAAAGCGGCCACGGGAACGGCGGTTGTTGCGGGCGACATGCCCACAGCAGCTACAGGTCTGCGAGGTATGCCGGGGATCAACCCCAGCCACCGTACAACCCCGTTCCTCGGCTTTGTACGCAATAAAAGACTTCAGTTGCGCAAACGACCAGCTATGCACCCGGCGACTGGTTTCGGTGCGCTTGCGGATCTTCGTGCGCTTGCGGATGTCCGTCAGGTTCTCCAGCACCAGCGTTGCGCCGGGCGGCGCCGAGCGCACAATCTGCTTGCTCAGGACATGATCGCAATCACGGCGAAAGCGGGCCTGCTTCCCGCGCACCTTCCGCAGATGCCGCCTGGCGCTTTTGCTGCCCTTGCGCTGAAGCTGGCGCTTGAGGTAGAACAGCCGTCCCTCAATTGCCTTCCATGCGGGCTTGCCCAGAAAGCGGTTGGTGCTCGTGACGGCGGGCTGGGCGATACCCAGGTCAACGCCGACAACCGCATCCGTCGGCGGTACGACCGGGGCGGGCACCGTCACGACCACATGCAGCCACCAGACACCGCGCCGGTTGATCAGGTCTGCGGTATCCACGGGATAGCCCGCGTCGTGGGCGTGGTAGCTGGGCACGTGAAAGCGGATGGTCTGCCGCCCGCCCGTGGTGCTCATCCGCACGGTCTGACTTTCCCAATCCACGCGGTAGGTATGCAGGTTGTAGCGCGGCGGGCAGGCGTCGGACGCGGGCATCCTGACCTTGCGCCCTTGCTTTTGGAGTGCGAACGCGCTCTTGACGGCTTCGGTGGCTTTGACCCGTGCCTGTACCAGCAGATCCGACACCAGCGTCGGGTAGTCGGCCTTCGTGGGGTAGTAGGTTGCGTGATGCAGCGCGACCCCGTTGGTGATCTGCTGCTCCCACCCGACCTGACACACCGCGTTAAACGCCGCCGTGAAGAGTCGGCTCGTGTCGGCAAGGCGGTCTGCCTGTGCGCGCGACGGGGTTAACTTCAGGCGTATCGTTCGTTGCATACGAGTATTATACCATATACACAGCGTTTTTGCAACAAACTGACAACCTGGCGCTTCCCACGCCAGCTAAAGCAGGCGGTCCCCGCGCCGTGGCAATGCCGTACCAGCTACAAAGGAGTTCTCTCTAATGGGCCGGATTGTCGCAGTCACCAACCTGAAGGGCGGGATCGGCAAGACCACCACGGT
>JBBSBO010000512.1:0-3083 GCA_038251215.1 Caldilineales bacterium | reverse complement strand
TTGGACGGACGCAAACAGGTGCTGTGGACATGAGCGAGAACGTGAGATTCGACGCCGATGAACATGCTGCCGGCGCAATAAACCCTCTGTCGGCGCTGTGGTTGATTTCGGCGCCGCGCGGCGCGGGCAAGTCCACGTTTTGTCGGGGCGTGGCGCGCGCTGCGCTCGCCGCCGGCTGTGATGTCGCGGGGTTGGTGTCGCCTGCCGTCTTTGAAAACGGCGTCAAGATTGGGATCGATGTGTGGTCGCCGCGTTCCGGTGAGACGCGTCGCTTGGCGCAAGCGCAGCTGGGAGCGGGCTTCGACATTCCCACGATCAAGTGGCATTTTAACGACGCCGCCCTGGACTGGGGCAACCGCGTGCTGGCGACAAGCTTGCCCTGCGAGCTGCTGATCGTGGATGAGATCGGTCCGCTCGAGCTGGAGCGCGGGCTGGGCTGGGGCGCGGCGCTGCTGGCGCTGCGCAGCGGGCAATATGCGTTGGGCTTCGTCGTGATTCGCCCCGAGCTAGCCGAGCGCGCGCAAGAGCTGCTGCCGATTCGCGGCTTGCTGCCTCTGCCACAGGCCGCCACGGATGAAAATGTCCTGGCATATGTGCAGGATGCGACTGGCACTACGCTCTTCGGCGTGGGCTGAGGATGGCACGCGGTGCAGACGGATGAAGGCAGACCGGGGTTTGGGGCAGGGCATGCAGGTGGGTTGACGCTGGTGGTCAATGCCGGCGGACCGAGCCGGCGCATGGGCCGGCAGAAGGCCCTGCTGCCTGTGCCGCCCGGTGGGCTGCCGCTGGTTGTACATGTGTTGGACGCGCTGGCAGAGGTGGGTGCAGGCGCCGCGGTGGTCGTTGCGAACGAGGCCGAGGTGGTCGAAGCGGTAATGTTGCACCGTCCGACGCGGGCGCGTTGCGTGGCGGACAGTCGATCCGACTCCGGGCCGCTAGGCGGGATCGCCGCGGGGCTGACGGCTTGCCCGGGCTGGGCCGCCGTCGTCGGCTGCGATATGCCGCTGGTGCGTGCAGAGGTCTTCGCCTATCTTTGGCAGGCCGCGCAAGAACTCGACGCCGCGGGGATCCGCCGCTGGGACGCGGTCGTGCCGCGGGTGGATGACCGCACGCAGACGATGCACGCGCTCTATCATCGCGATGTGTTGCCCGTGGTGGAGCAGATGTTGGACGCGGGCGAACTGAGCGTACGCGCCTTGTTTGCGAGAATCCGCGTACGCTATGTAACGGAGTCGGAACTGGCGGAGATCGGAGACGGCCTGCTCTCATTTAGCAACGTGAACACGCCGAAGGAGTGGGCGGCAATTCAGCCGCGATTGGCGCGCCGCCTGCGTTGAAGGGCAATTGAGCGGCTGCTCGCATAGACATAAAAAACGACGCAGGCGAATTATCCGCCTGCGCATGTGCGTTCGCGAAGTTCAGGTTATTGGTCCAAAATGCGCAGGACCGAGACGACCTTGCCGTTGATGCGCACCTTCTCCGCCGCGCGCACAATCGGCTGGTAGATCGGGTTGGGATTGGCCGGCTGCAGGCGGATATTGCGCCCGTCGCGGTAGAAGTACTTGAGCGTGGTCTCTTCGTCGCCTTCGATCCAGGCCGCCACCATATCGCCGTCGCGTGCAGTCTCCTGATGGCGCAGGATGACGACGTCGCCGTTGAGCACGCTGGCGTCGATCATCGAGTCTCCCTTGACGCGCAGGGCAAAGAGCGGCCCAGCGGAGCGGAAGATGCCTTCGGGCACTTCTACCCAGTCATCCGTCGTGGCGGCTTCGCTCGGCTCGACCTGGATCGGCTCGCCGGCGGCGATGGCACCTAGCACGGGCACGCGCATGATGGAATCTGCAAAGCGCAAAGCCCCTGCGGCGCGGGCGGGCGCGGTTGATTTCGTCTGGCTGACGCCAGCCGGCAGATCCAACTTCAGTTCGCGGATGCGGTCCCAGTTGAGGCTTAGGCCGCGGCTAACTTCCTTGCGTCGCGCGATGAGGTCAAGTTCTTCCAGCTTGGCTAGGTTGTAGTTGACGACCGAGGTGCTGGAGATGCCGACCTGCTCGCCGATCTCGCGGATGGTAGGCGGGAATTCATTGCGGTTGACGAAGGTGACGATGAACTCGAGGATTCTGCGCTGACGATCCGAGAGGTTGCTCATTGCTGGCCTTTCCGCACCCTGTAGGCGATCCAATTTAGGCGACCCAATTGCGTCTTGCCAATTACGCCTGTCACTTCCAAATGAGATATCCCAAGACAATATCCCAAATCTAGAACGTTTGTTTCCCAACTATCCCAAGTATACACGAACATTTGTGCGGTGTCAATAGCCAAAAGCACGCCTGTTCTGGGCAAAACCGGACGGGATTTGTGGGGGGGGCGCGACGTAGGGCGTCTCGTCGTGCGTTTAGTCAGGCGTCTCTGTATCGAAGTCGTGGTCGGCGAGGTATTGGCGGAAGCGACGCCAGTAGTCTTCTTGCTCGGCGGGGCCGCCGGCGGGATTGGGGAAGCGCTGATCGGCCTTGGCTTGGCCGCGGATCATGGCGTCTTCCATGTCGATGTCACATAGATAGGCCAATTTGAAAAGCATGACCTGGAGATCGCTTAGCTCGAGGGCGAGATCGGCGCGTGCCGCTTCGATTTCGGCGGGGTCGAGCGGGCGATAGCCCTCGAACGCCTGTACGTGGCGGCTGACCTCGCCCATTTCCTCCATAGCGTGCAGTAGGGTATGGCTGAGCAGCACACGGTCCCAGGTGCGTTCTCGGTCCCAGTTCTCCAGCCACTGTTGATATTCGCGGATATGCATGGGGCAGACTCCGGTCAGGATAGGGGGTGGATTTATTGAGAAGAGGGCGGGCCGGCCGCGCGCGGCGCGGCGTGGTCGGCGGCGCTGAGGGCCTGCAGGCGACGCAGAAAGTCCACGGACTTCAGATGGCGCTCGAGCACGCTGAGCAGGTAGCGGTAGAGCAGGGCGTCGACGCGCTGCAGGATCGCCGGGCGCACGCTTAACTCGCGCAGAGCGTCCCACACGTTGCGCTGCAAGTGGCGCAGCACCTTGAGTACGTCGACCTCAATCGGCTCCGCATCGGGCGCCGCCG
>JBBSBO010000511.1:0-3084 GCA_038251215.1 Caldilineales bacterium | reverse complement strand
GACACAACTCCCCGGACGGCCCGCGTTGGGCGGTCAACGGACGCTTCTTACCCCCCGGCCTGCAATTTGATGCGCTCATGACTCTGCCCGCGTCGGCCATGACCGCGCTGGTCTCTTCTCTGAAAGAGATCGGCCCTGACGCCGAGGGCGATCTGCTGGCGCCGATCGAGGCCGGCGCCGAAGTGTGGGGCGCCGGCGTCACCTACCTGCGCAGCCGCGACGCACGCAAAGCCGAATCCGCAACCGCCGACGTCTATCAGAAGGTCTACGAGGCCGAACGACCCGAGGTCTTCTTCAAGGCCGCCGGCTGGCGCGTTTGCGGGCACGGCGCGCCCGTACGCATCCGCCGCGACACCAGTTGGAACGTGCCCGAGCCGGAACTGGCGCTCGTGATCAATGCCCTCGGCGAAGTCATCGGCTACACGGTAGGCAACGACATGTCCTCGCGCGACATCGAAGGCCAAAACCCGCTCTACCTGCCCCAGGCCAAGACCTATGACGGCTCCTGCGCGCTCGGCCCCGGCATTCGCATTGCCGCCGCCGAGGCTATGAGTAGCCTGAGCGTGCGCCTGCGCATCGAGCGGGCGGGGCAAGCCGTCTTCGAGGGCGAAACCTCGACCAGCCAGATGAAGCGCACCTTTGCGGAGTTGGCAGGCTATCTTTGCCGTGAGCTAACCTTCCCCCAGGGCGTCTACTTGATGACCGGAACCGGCATCGTGCCGCCCGACGAGTTCACGCTGCATGGCGGCGACACGGTCTCCATCACCATCGGCGAGGACACGCTGCGCAATCAAGTGCAATAGGCGGTAACGCTTGCGGATTGGAAAACCATGTCCTACGAAGACGGATGGGCCGCCCTCAACCTGGAAATGCCGCCGCGCGTGCCGCGCACAGAATACTCTGCAGAACAACACTGGGACCTAATCGCAGCTGTAACCGGCGTGCCGGTCGTCTTCGACAGTCCGCCCGCGGTGCGGTCCGCCGCAGCCGTGCAGTTCATGGCCGCCTGGAACTATGACCTCTTCTGGAACACGCTGATCAGCAGCGCCGATTTCGGCGCCACGCGTACCGATATGGGTAATGCCGTCTATGCCGCCGGCGGCGTTGACTGGCGCGACACGCTCACCTCCCCCTTCCATGACCCAGAGCAGGTGCTGCGTTTCGACCCGTGGCAGGCGCTTGGCCCGCTGGACCGCGCCGCCGCGATCCGCCGCTTCGAGCAGGATTTCACCGCCAATCGCGCCTTGCACCCCTTCGGCGTCAATATGACCGGCGTGTATGTTACGCTCATCTCCGGTTTCATCGAACTCTTCGGCTGGGAGATGCTGCTCTTAGCCGCCGGCACAGACGCCAAGCGCTTCGGACTCCTCGCCGATCGCTACGCCACGTGGATGCAGCAGTATTTCGACGCGCTCGCTGAGGCCGATGTGCCCGTCGTCATGGTACACGACGACATCGTCTGGTCGTCCGGGACGATCTTCCGTCCCTCTTGGTACCGCGAATTCGTCTTCCCCAACTACCGTCGCTACCTGGCGCCATTGCTCGACAGCGGCAAGAAAATCCTCTTTACCGCCGACGGCGACTATACGGCCTTCATCGACGACCTTGTTGCTGTCGGCTTTCACGGCTTTGTGCTGGAGCCGCTCACCGACCTGCGCCTGCTCGTCGAGCGCTACGGGCAAACCCACGCCATTATCGGCAACGTCGATACGCGCGTGCTGCTCTTTGGCAACCGCGCGGAGATACACACCGAGGTGGAACGCTGCATGGCCCTGGGTAAAAGCTGCCCCGGTTACTTCATGGCCGTCGGCAACCACATTCCGCCCAATACCCCGGTCGAAAACGCCCTCTATTACAATGAAGTCTACGAAAAACTCGCCCGCCGCTGATTGGCCCTATTTTGCCGGACCGGATTGCCATGACGACTTCCGCCCCATCTGCATCTGCATCCGCCCTATCCCCAGCCAAGGACGTGCGCTGGAATTTCGCCGTCAACATCTGGGACATCATGTTCATTACCCTGGGCCTCAGTCTCATCTCGCGCGAGACGATCATGCCCGTTCTCGTCAACCATCTCAGCGACTCTAAGTTCGCCATCGGCCTGATTCCCGCTACCGTCACGCTGGGCCAATACCTGCCCCAACTCTTCAGCGCCAACTATTCCGAACGCCTCACGTACAAAAAGCCCTTCGTCGCCTTCATCGGCTTCTTCGGCGAACGTCTGCCCTATCTTTTTATCGCCACAGCTATCTGGTTTCTGGCGGTCGACTCGCCGCGAGCCGCTCTCGTCCTCTTCTTCCTCTTCTTGGGCACGGCATCCTTCTCCGCAGGATATGGCACGCCGGCGTGGTACGACATGATCGCCAAGGTGATTCCCGTCAAGCGTCGCGGCATTTGGGCCGGACTAGGGCATGGGCTGGGCGCGTTGATCGCCATCGTCGCCCTCTATTTCATCGCCCAGCCCGTTCTGGATCGACTGGCGTATCCGCTCAACTTTTCCGTGCTGTTCTTGCTGGCCTTTTTCGCCGTGGCGATCTCGTGGGTCGGCCTTGTCCTCACGCGCGAGCCGCCCAGCCAAAAGATCAAGGCAATCGTACCCTACCGAGCATACTTCCGGCAGTTGCCCGGCGTCCTGCGTCGCGACAAGAACTATGTGCGCTTCCTCATTAGCCGCAGCACGGTACAGCTTGGCGCAATGGCCGGCGGTTTCTATATCATCTATGCCACAGAACGCTTCTCGCTCGCCGGGCCGGGCATTGTGTTGCTGACTATCGCCTCAGTGTCCAGCGTTGCGGTGATGAACCTCGTGTGGGGCCTGGTCGGCGATCGCTACGGGCACAAGCTCGTGCTCATGTTGGCCGCACTCGGCCTCGGCCTGGCCGCGCTAAACGCGCTGCTGGCCCCCAATCCGACGTGGCTGGCGCTCACCTTTGTGTTCTTGGGGGCCTATGCCGCCGCCGACAGCGTGTCAGGTCTCAATATCATCCTGGAGTTTTGCGCCCCGGAAGACAGACCCACCTACATCGGCCTCACCAACACCCTGCTGGCGCCGGTCGTCACACTGGCGCCCCTGATCGGGGCTTG
>JBBSBO010000510.1:0-3086 GCA_038251215.1 Caldilineales bacterium | reverse complement strand
CTCTCCCGCTACTCACCGATTCTCGCCCGCGCGGGGGCCTTTTTTTGTGGGGGGCTTCCCCGGGGTGGCGGCCCCCGGGGGCGCCTCCCCCCGCCACTACAAAGGGGGGCGGCGCGCCGTTTTCGGATAGATGCTAACTACTCAGGCGCTGGAGCGCGTCTACGCCGGCTGCCACCATGGCGCTCTCGATGCCGGGCACGGCTTTGGCTGAGCGGGCCAGGCGCGTTTCGTAGCCGCCCTCGATCAGGGCCGCGTCCGTGGGGAAGTAGCCCAGCGCGTCGTTGGCCAGGCCAAACGGCATGATCAACGGCAGGGGGGCGCGGGCTTTGATCTGCAGGCCATACTCGACGAACGGCTCGCCGGGCAGCCCCACGATCCCCAGGTCGCCCACCCGCAGCGCCATGACTTCCGCGGGCGAGACCGCAGGTTCGTCCGTCACCAGCACGGCCTCACGCGCATAGAGCCAATCCATGTACTGGGCCGAGTCTGTCGCGGGCATCGGCCCGGCGCTGATGGCGCGCGCCTGGGCCAGGGCGTCGGCGGCGGGCCGGCGGGTGACGAACTCGATCACCTCGCTGGCCGCGCCCAACACAGGTGCGCGGCTGTACTGGAAATCGCGCAACCCTTGCCAGCCGCCATAGGCCGCGGCCGCCACGACGTTGCCGACGCGCTCCGCCTGATAGTAGGAATGGGGTCTTTCGGGCACGGGCCGGCTGAAATCCCAGGTGTTGATGTTGCCGGCGCAGCCATAGCCGAGCATGCCCACCATCTCATCGCCGGCCATGCGCTGGAGCGCCTTCTCGAAATAGCCGTAGTAGTCCGCGGAAATGGACTCCTCGGTGGCGTTGCCCACGTAATGGGTGGCCAGGCTGGAGAGGAGGGCGAGCGGTTTGCGTCCCAGATCGCGCACCACCAGGAGCGTCAACTCCGGGTCGGTGGGACCGGCGGGGCGCACGAGGTCGGGATTCTGGAAGCCGGGGTTCATGCGGACGCTGCCGTCGCGCATGTGCCAGCGCCGGTTGAAGGTCTCACCCTGCACGGCGACGCGCGTTGTGCCCACCTCCGCCGGGACCAGCCGGTTCTGCGCCAGTTTGACGCTTTCGGCGATCAGTTCCGCGGCGTGCTCCATGTAGGCGTCATCGCGCGGCGTGCCCAGGGCGCCGGCGGTCGCGGGGCCGTAATGGGTGTGGGTGCAGGCGATGAAGGTGTGCGCGGCGGGGATGCCGGTAAGGCCGGCGACGTAGCGGCGTACGTCATCCACGTCGGGTTTCAGCAGGGCGATCAGGTCACAGATGATGATGGCGAGGCGGGTGGTGTCATCCTGTAACACCAGCGCGCGGGCGTACAGATCGTCGTGGATGTCGGTCGCCAGACGGTCATGGAACAGACCCATCATGTGGCAACCGAGTTGCGGTGTGATGCAGCGGCGGGCTGCTCCGGCCAACAGTGGGGACATCGGGCAACGCCTCCATATCGTCGTATTAAGGATCTATGTGCATACGCTCACATCATCACGTCTGCACCCTTGTAGTGGCGGCTTCAGCCGCCGGTGTGCCCCCGGTGGGGCTGAAGCCGCGACTACGAAGGGGCGCGATGCGTAGTTCGGATGCCGGTATGAGCAAACACTATACTGCAATCGCTTGCTATATTAGCACACGCGCGGTGTGTTGTCAATCCTTAATTTTCCGCGCGGGATTGACAGAGTGGAGGCCGCTATGGTATGTTATGCAACAGCTTGCAGTCAAGTGCTTGCTTGGTGGGCGGCAAACTGCGCTCAAAGCGCCTCAAACCGCCTTTGGAAAAACCTCTGGAGGGTCTCACATGTGGCATCATTTATCTGAAGAAGAACTCACCGCGGGGCTGGATTCCATTCGGAGCGCCCCGGCGGATGGCGGCGTGCTGGAGATGATCGTGATCCGGCCGGTAGAC
This sequence comes from Caldilineales bacterium, assembly GCA_038251215.1. Lineage (GTDB taxonomy): Bacteria > Chloroflexota > Anaerolineae > Caldilineales > Caldilineaceae > JASGTU01. Next base: position 1,157 of record JBBSBO010000510.1, on the reverse strand, counting down.
AAAGAGCGTAGCGTCTTGACGGAATGCGAACTGAGCCTGAGTCAGGGCGCACAGGGGGACCAGTGGGCCTGGAATTGCTGGAAGAAGCTGCCGGACGGTTCGTCGCACCCGGATGTGCAGCTCACCCTGATGAATACGCGCTGTATTGATCTGTTGGCCGGAGAGCAGGAACGCTGGGCGTTGGCGGGGGATCAGTTGTACGTGGATATGGACCTCAGTTGCGACAATCTGCCGGTGGGCCAGCGGCTGGCGGTCGGCACGGCGCTGCTCGAGATCACCGATTCGAAGCACACCGGTTGCGGGTTGTTTGCCGAGCGTTTCGGCGCGCCGGCGCTGAAATTCGTCAACTCGCCGGTTGGCAAAGAGCTGCACTTGCGCGGCATCTACGCGAAGGTGGTCCAGGATGGGGTGGTGAAGGTGGGTGATGTGGTGACGAAGGTAGAAAAGTAGGCAAGGAAACAAGGAGACAAGGAGGCAAGGAAAGACGACCGCCCTTGTGTACTCGTTTCCTTATCGAGGAGCGATCCTGCCGGGCCAACATGGATACGGGCCAACACGGATGGGCTAACACGGATACGGCTAACACAGATGGGCTAACACGGATACGGCTAACACGGATACGGTTAACACGGATAACCACGCATATTCACGGATGATCCGCAACAATAATCCGTGTTAGCCCAATCCGTGTTGGCTATCTGTGTTGGCTATTCTTCAGCTTATCCGGTACCCACACGAAGCTGCGGCGGGTGTTCCAGTCAACGGCCTGCTGAGATGGGAAGACGCGGCGCTTATTCAATTTGATCTGGCCGAAATTGAGGAGCAGGCCGATGGGTAACTGCAGGTGATTCAGATAGGTGATGACCTGGGCGAGATGCGTGGGCTCGAGCGCCGATACCGCTTTGAGTTCGACGACGACCTTCTCCTCGATGATGAGATCGGGGATGTAATAGCCAAGCAGCGTATCTCCGTCGTACACCTCGACCGGGACCTCCGGCGCAAAGTTGAGCCGCTTTTTGTGTAGTTCATCCTCCATAGCGCGCCGGTAGATGAACTCGCGCTCGCCGGGTCCCAGCCGGTTATGCACGTCATAAGCGGCGCCGATGATCTGATAGGTGATGTCTTCGTGAGGAGCGGTGACGAGACCGGCCGGCATG
>JBBSBO010000509.1:0-3090 GCA_038251215.1 Caldilineales bacterium | reverse complement strand
TGGTTCGCAAACTCGACATAGGCCTCGTCCAGCACGACGATCAGAGGTAGCGCCAGCAGCCTGCGCAAATCCTCATCCGGTAGCCAATTGCCGGAAGGGTTATTGGGGGACGTCAGGAACAGGAGCTTGGCGTGCGTTCCCGCTTGCGACGCACTGTCAACTGCGCTCACGACGCCCTCTACATCCACCGCGAAACCCTCGATGCGCGGCACATCGATCACGCTTGCGCCGTTCAGTTCGGCGTCAAAGCTGTACATGCCAAACGTGGGCGGACAGTTCACGACCGCGTCGCCCACATCCAAGACGATGCGACACAGATAGTCCAAAATCTCATCGGCGCCATGCGTGGGCAGGATCTGCTCGGCATCTACGCCAACGTAACGACTCAGCGCCTCCCGCAACTGCGTCTGCTGCGGGTCCGGGTAAATATGGTAATAGCCGTATTCCGCCAGCGCCTCCGCCACGCCCGCCACCGGCCCATAGGGGTTCTCGTTGGCGTCCAGCTTGACGATCTGCTCGACCGGCAGCCCCAACTGCTTGCTCAGCACTTCAAACGGTTGGATCGGCGCGTAGGGCGACAAGGACGCCACATGGCCGCGCAGCAATTGCTCCGGGTGAAATCCGACGCGTTCCATCTTCTTCTCACTCATAGACGTTGCCAAGGCGTCGCCGCACTGCAGCCGCGTGTGCGGTCAAACCCTCGGCGCGTGCCAATACCTCGGCAGCGGGACCGATGTGTTGCAACGCTTGCTCGTTTAAGCCGATCACGCTGATCAACTTGACGAAGTCGCCTACATTGACCGGGCCGGCGAAGCGCGCTGTGCCGCCTGTGGGCATCACGTGGCTTGGACCTGCCACGTAATCTCCCAGCACCTCGAAGCTTCTCTCGCCCAAAAAGACCCCGCCCGCATTCTGGACGTCGCCCAGATATTGCCAGGCATTCTCCAACAGCAGGCAGAGGTGTTCCGGCGCAAAGGCGTTAGCCAGCGCGAAGCTCTCCGCCAGGTCAGCCGTGACGACAATGCCGCTGCCCCGCGCCAGCGAACCGGCGATGATCTCCGCCCGGCTTAAGTCCTCCAGCTGGCGCATGACGGCAGCCTGCACGCGCTGCGCCAGGCCGGCGTCCGGCGTCAACAGGATGGCGCTGGCCAATACATCATGCTCGGCCTGCGCCAAAAGGTCCGCGGCCGCCAACTCCGGGTCCGCCTGCGCGTCGGCAATGACCACTGTCTCGGTCGGCCCCGGCAGCCCGTCGATGCCGACCATGCCATAGACCTGGCGTTTGGCTAGCGTCGTAAACAGATTACCCGGCCCGCAGATCTTGTCAACACGCCCGACGGTCTGCGTGCCAAAGGCTAGCGCGGCGATCGCCTGCGCCCCGCCCGACACATACACTGCTTCCACGCCGGCGATATCCGCCGCCACCAACGTCGCAGGGTGCGGGATGCCGGTTGCCCGCTGCGGCGGCGTGATCACCGAGATATGCGGCACGCCTGCCACCTGCGCCGGGACAACCGTCATCAACAGTGAGCTGGGCAGCGGCGCCGTGCCGCCTGGGCTATAGACGCCAACCCGCTCAATCGGCCGCACCAGTTGGCCCAGCGTTCCCTCAGCATCATTATGGATCCAGCTTTGCGCGGGCTGATGGCGGTGATATGCCTGGATGCGCGCCGCCGCCAGATGCAAGGCGTCTACAACCGCATTGTCCACCTGCGCGTACGCCTGTTCAATCTGTTCCGCCGCCACGCGAATCCCCGGCAACGCCACGCCGTCGATTCTTTCCGCCCAATCACGCAAGGCGTCGTCCCCGCGCGCGCGTACATCGCGCAGAATGCGCCGCACCACTTCATCCGCACCGATGCGTTCGCCGAAGATCCGCTCGATCCCATCCGCCAAATCGCCGGATATTTCAATCTCATCCCATGCAGGACGGCGCAGAATCGTCCTCTGCGCCGTTGCCGCGTCGAGTATACGCATGAATGGTTCCTGTTTGCAGATTATTGCGTCAAGCGTTCGGCGTCCTCGATCTTGCCGAGGACCAGCAGCAAATCGTTTGCTTCGATGCGAAAGTCCGCGCTTGGGCTGACGAGCAGTTCGTCGCCTCGACGGACAGCCATCACGTTCAGGCTGTAGCGTTGGCGCAGATTGCTCTCCGCCAAACTCTTGCCCCATAGGCTGGGCGGCGCGCCTAACTCCACCACGCCCACATCATGGCTGACTTCCAGGTAATCGATCAGGTTGCCCGTCGCGAGCTTACGCGCCAGACGCACCCCGGCTTCGTGTTCGGGCAGGATGACCTCGTCGGCGCCCACCCGCAGCAAGATATCCTTCTGCGTGCGCGTGCGCGCCTTGGCGATCACATGTTTGACGCCCAACCTGCGCAACAACACGGTCGCCAGCACGTTACTCTCAAAGTCTGTGCCGATACAGACGAGGCCAGTATCGAAAGACTCCACGCCCGCCTGGCGCAACGCATCCTCATTCGTGGCGTCTAGTTGCAGCACATGCGGCATGGTCGTACTCAGCACCTGCACGCGCGACATCTCGTTGTCGATGGCCAACACGTTGTAGCCATACGACAGCAAGGTCCTGGCGACGGACGTTCCAAACCGACCCAGGCCAATCACGACGTACTCTTCCTTTTTCTTGTCGTGCGTCGTACTGTGCGGCAACACGGCGCTCGCTACACGTTCACTAGAACCGCCGCCATGCGCGCCGCCTGCCGGACTGAATTGGTTCCAAAACTTAGCCCACGACGTTTCTGAATTGGTCACGCGACCGAGCCTCTTCTCGTGCCGCTATCAAGCCGCGGCGATATACGCAACCCAAGCCGGCTTCCAGCCGCTGATTATGGATCGCTGCAATCACGCGTAAAACCACAGCGCCGGCACACGATCTTGCAATTGCGCTTCACGGTTGGGCCTTCACACACCCAACACACCGCATCGTCTGCCTGCGTATACACCGGCACAAATTCGCCGCTCGGCAATCCAGTCGCCGGATGATCGGCGCCGGCTTTCTCCTGTGGCGCATCTTGCTCCAGAGTATAGAAGACAACCTCGTGCTTCGTCAATCTCCCCTCGAGATAGA
>JBBSBO010000508.1:0-3092 GCA_038251215.1 Caldilineales bacterium | reverse complement strand
GCTAGCCCTCCGTAGGGCTGGCTGCGGACGCTCCGTTTTGGCGGCGACGCACAGAAGGCAATTCCAGCAGCTCGCTCATCATCATGGCAGTGGCGCCCCAGATGATCTGACCATCGATCCTAAAGAAGGGCACCAAGGCCGTACGGTCGCGCAGTTGCCACACTTCCGTATGGCGGTTCTGAGGGTCTTGGAAGGCGGAGAGGGGCGCCTCGATCAGCGCAGCGACCTCAAAAGGATCGGCGCGAAACTCCGGCCTGTAGCCAATCCAGCCGACAAAGGGATAGACGATGTGGTTACTGGCGGAGACATAGAGCGCGCTGAGCTGGCCCAGGAGGGTGATGGCATCCGGTTCCACGCCGATTTCCTCGAACGTCTCGCGCCGCGCCGTGGCGGCGAGGTCAAGATCGTCCGCCTCGCGTGCGCCGCCGGGCAGGCTAACTTGGCCGCTGTGTACGCCGCGATAGGTGGGGCGCAGGATCAGAGGCAGGTGCAGCGCGCCATCGCGCGGGTAGAAGAGGATGAGTACGGCGCTGGCGCGCGCGTCGGGCCGCGGCGGGTCGTCCAACTCGGCGCCGCGGCGGGGGTGCGGGGCCATGCCGAACTGCGCCGAGGGGCCAGGCAGAGGCTGTGTCAGGTCGTGGCGCAGTTCGTGAAGAAACGGTTCGAGCGGGCGGTTCATGGTGCGTAACAGATCAGTCCCTTCAAATAGTCGCCTTGCGGGAAGGTAATGGCGACGGTGTGGTCGCGTGCATGTTGCAGCCGCTCCAAGATTTGCAGATCGCGCCCGGCATCCACCGCGGCGCCGAAGATCACTTTCTGGAACAGGTCAGCGCTGACCAGCCCGCTGCAACTAAACGTTACCAAGATGCCTCCGGGTTTCAAGAGGCGCAAAGCCAGCATGTTAATTTCCTTGTAGCCGCGCAGGCCGCGGTCCATGTGCTCGCGCGCCTGGACGAACTTGGGCGGGTCGAGGATCACGATGTCGAACAACTCGCCGCTTGCGTCAATGTCGCGCCAGTTGCGCAGAACGGCAAAAACGTCGCCGGCTACATTTTGCGTTTGGGTATCGGGGTCAAAGTCATTCAGGCGCAGGTTGGCCTCGGCGAGGGCGAGGGCTTCGTAGCTGGCTTCGACATTGGCGACTTGGCGCGCGCCGGCGGCCAGGGCATGGACGGCAAAGGCGCCGGTATAGCTGAAGGCGTTGAGCACGTTCGCCCCGGCGCAGTAGGCGGCGACGCGGGCGCGGTTCTCGCGCTGATCGGTGTAGAAGCCGGTTTTTTGGCCGTGAAGAAGGTCTACGTTAAAACGCAGCCCGCTTTCATGCACCTCGACGTGCTCGGTTGGCGCTTCGCCCGCCAGCAGCCCGCCAGCGTCTTCCAGGCCCTCCTGGCGACGGGCGGCCAATTCGCTGCGCTCGATCACGCCGCGACAGCCGGTCAGCTCCAAGAGCAGCTCCGCCAGTTCTTGTTTGCGACGGTCGATGCCCAGCGTGCCCACTTGCATCACCAGGTAATCGGCGTAGCGGTCGACGACGAGGCCGGGCAGGTAGTCGCTTTCGCCGTTGACCAGACGGTAGGCGTTGGAGTCGCCGGCGAGCTTCCAGCGCTCGCGCAGCTCGCCGGCTGCGTGCAGGCGCTTGCGCCAGAAGGCGCGGTCGACCTCCTCGTCCTTTTCCCAGGTGAGGATGCGCACTTGGATTTGGCTGGCGCGGTTGAGGTAGCCGCGCGCCATCCGGCGACCCTGGGCGTCGGCAATATCGACGATGGCGCCGTCTTCTATATCGGCGGGGATGTTCTGGATTGCGCCGCTGAAGATCCACGGGTGGCGCTGGCGCACCGGCTTGTCGCGGCCTGTGCGAAGGGTAACAACTGTCGTACTGCTGTTAGGCATAGTTGACGATCCGCCGTTTTCGGCTGACTACGAACTGGAGGGCGCTACGATAGCACTACTGCACAGGTTGCTGTCTCGCTTCTATCAGGGCGCGGGTTGATTGCCCTGGGCGGGGTCGCCGTGCGAAGGCTGCTCGCGGGCGACTTCCCAGCCGTACTGATTGATGACGATTGTGCGCTCGGGCAGGCGGATGATCATGGCTTGCGGCGCGTAGTCGAAGGGCAGTTCTCCTTGCGGTGTGGTGATGACGCCCTGCACCAAGTCCGGGCGGCGTTGGCTGAAACGCACGCTGTAGCCTTTGTAGATCAGCCAGTGCGTGAGCGGTTTTACATCGGCGCGCAGCATAAACATTCCTCCATGGCCTGCGAGCCGGCTTCCTGCCCGCGACGCCACTCCAGCCGGCGCACGCGGCGCGTGGCAGGGGAGATGCGCGCTGTGTGCGCGATGGCGTGACCGCACACCCAGATCACGCGCCCCGTCGCTGCGTCGAGCACCAGAGGCCAGCCGCGCCGCAAGGCAGGGGGTACTTTGCGATCCGTGAAGAAGTCGCCCAGCTGCTTGTGTCGCCCGCCCATGCCCAGCGGGCAAAAGGCCATGCCCAGCGCGGGCGCGGCGAGGACGGGCTGCGTGGCTGCGTCGGCATCGACGAAGGCGCGCCAGGGCTGCTCGCCGCTGCGCCAGTCTGCGGGTAGATGGTCGGGCGCGAGCCGCGCGCAGTGCAGCGTCCAGCCTGCGTCAAGTGCGAGCATGCCGGTATCAGGCAGGGGTAGCGGCGGCGTATCTGGGGCGAGATATGGATGGGCCGGCACGATGGGCAATGTGTCTTGGCGGTGCAGGCTGAGCAGGGCAAGCCGGTGCGCGGCGGGGGCGAGCGCCGTCCATGCCACATCGGCGAGAAAAGTGTGTGGTCCCCCGCGGAGCATGTCGTCGCGCACTTGTTCCAGTACTTCTTCGATGCGCTCGAAGCCCGTCTGGCGCAGGTCCAGGCCGAGCAGGGCGGCGGCTTGGCGCAGCGCGCCGCGTTGACCGGCAGGCTCCAGGTCGCGCAGCTTGGCGACGTCGAGTACGACGCGCTCTGCTGAAGCCGGCGCAGGACCGGCCTCGACGCGCACGATTGCCAGGCAATTGTCGTCCCAGGCGCGGGCGCGTGCGGCTTCGGCGGACAGGATATCGGCGGTGCGGGCAAGCGTGGGCACGATCTG
>JBBSBO010000507.1:0-3099 GCA_038251215.1 Caldilineales bacterium | reverse complement strand
TCCCCGCGCCGCGGGCGGAGACGGGAGCTTGCCGCCGGTCAACTGGGGCTATCCCGATCAGTGGCGCGGTCTGTGGTGGCTGATGAGCGGCGCCGCCTATCGCCGCTATATGGCGGGCATGACCGTGCCCGCAGCGCTGACGCGCCTCGCCGGCTGGGCGCGCCTCTTCGTCCAGCAATACTCGGCGGTTGGCCTGCTCGTGGCCGGGTGGGGGCTGGCGGCGTGGGACAGGCATCGGCCCGAACTGCGCAATTTCTCGCTGTTGTGGGCGCTGCCGGTCAGCGTCTACGCCCTGGTCTATGCCACCTACGACAGCCAGGTCTATTTGCTGCCGGCGACATGGATGTTAGCGCTGTGGCTGGCAAGCGGGCTGACCGCGGCGAGCCTGTGGCTGCCCGGCAAACTCAAGACGGCGAGCGCATGGCCGCGCTACGCGCCCGCGGCCCTGGCTCTGGCCGCGGCGTTGGCGTTGACCGCCGCGCGCCTGCCTTTCCTTTCGCTGCAGCATGACGACGAGGCGCGTGCCTACCTCGCCGCCGCCATCGCCGTGATCGAGCCGGACAGCATCGTCGTCAGCGGGGCCGACGCCGAAACATTCGCCCTGTGGTATGGGGCCTGGGGCTCCGGCGAACTGCTGGCGCACGCGCCGGGGACGGTGCTCGTGAATTATGCGCTTTATCAGTTTACGTGGTATGCGCGGCTGCTGGGCGATCTCTACCCGTCCACGCCGGGCGTCGCGGACGGCCTCACGCAGTTGCTCGCCGCCAATGCCGGCACACGGCCCATCTATTTCACGGAGGAGCTGGACACGATCGCGCCGGCGCACTTGCAGCCGGTGGGGCCGCTGTGGCGCTACACGCCCTAAGCCCGCTCGCTTGGTTGTCCATCCGCCGCCTGGGTATGGTACGCTTGTAGGCAAACAACTTTTCGTATGTGTTGCGTCTCTCTTTGCCAACTCTCTTGGCCAATCGGCAGGTCCCAAATGGGTGAGTCCCAAACCGGTGAATCGATGAGCCAGCCGGATTCTATGCCCTCACAATCCCCTCGCCTGGATGCCGCGCCGCCCGCTGCACCGCCGGACGTACCGGCGACGCAGGCCGCCGCCCGCAAGCAGTGGCTGTTTCTGCTGCGCTTAACGCTGCTGGTCTTGCTGGTCGTGCTGAGCTTCAAGCTGGTGCGCGCCGGTCTCTTCGCCATGTCCGCCTATAACAGCGCGGCGGAGCTGCGGCTGCTAAGTCGCAGCGGCGACCTAGCAGCCGCCGACCTGGCGCAGGCGCAGACGTCCGTGGCGGAGGCGGCGCGGTCGGTCGCGTCCCTCGAACGGGAGCTGCGTTTCTTCGCGCCCGTGCTGCGCGGCGCCAAGTTCGTCCCGCGCCTAGGGCCGACCGTCGCCGCTATCCCCGAACTGCTGATCGCAGGCCGCGAGCTTTCGCTGATCGCAAGCGAAGGGCTGCGGCTGACGGCGGAAGCCCAGGCCGCGGCGGAGGCCGCAGCCCCGGCCGATCCTGCCGAAGCGCCCTTGACGCGCGCCGCGCTGGCGGCCATGGCGGACCATCCGGAGGCCTTCGCCTTTTTCGCCGAGCGCGCCACCGTTGCCCAGGCTGCGCTCGACCGCGTTGACGCCGCTGCGGTCCTGCCCAGCCTGGCGGAGTCGGTGGCGCAGTTGCAATCGGCGCTGCAATTGGCCGCAGCCGGCTTGGAAATGTCCCCGGCGCTGCCCGAACTGCTCGGCTACTATGGCCCGCGCAACTATCTGCTGCTGGTGCAGAATAACCAGGAACTGCGGCCCACGGGCGGCTTTATCAGCGCCGTGGGGCTGCTCTCCTTGCACAACGGCGAACCGGGCGAGCTGAACTTCACCGACAGCTACAACATCCGCCGCGACGACGTCGACCACCCGACCGCGCCGGCGCCGATGCGCCAACACATGGGCATCGAGCTGATGTTTGTGCGCGACAGCAACTGGTCGCCCGACTTGCCGACGACAGCTGAACTGGTGCGCGCCTTGTATACCCAAGATACGGGCCAAGCTGTGGACGGGGTGATCACGGTCGACCTGCGCGCGGTGGAACTGCTCGTCGATGCGCTCGGCCCGCTGGAGGTGAAAGGCGCCGACGCGCCCATTACCGGCGACAACCTGATCGAGCAGATCATCCGCTTCTGGGATCAGCCCGTGGAGACGGGTGACACCATCGAGTCCGCCGGCCAAGAAGAATGGTGGAAACAGCGCAAGGACTTTATGCCCGCGCTGGCGCAGGCCGCGCTCAACCGCGTGCGCGGCGGCCATTTTAACCCGCTGCGCCTGCTCGACGCCGCGCGCGTCGCCCTGGACGAACGCGCCATCCAGGTATGGCTGGTGAATCCCACCGCCGCGGCGACGTTGGCGGCGCAGGGGTGGGATGGCGGCTTGCAGCCGCAAGCGGGCGCGGACCTGCTGGCGCTGGTCGATACGAACATGGGCTACAACAAGGTGGACGCCGTCTTGCAGCGTTCGCTCGCCTACACGGTGACATGGCCGGACGGCCCTGCCGCGCCTGCGTTGGCAGAAGCCGCCGTCACCTACGTCCATCCGCAGGAAGCGCCCGGCTATGTCTGCGACCCGCGCCCGCGCTACGGCAACAACTATGCCGACATGATCAAGCGCTGCTACTTCGACTACGTGCGGCTGTACGTGCCCGTCGGCAGCGAACTGATCGAGATCGAGGGCGTGGAGCCGGACTCGATCGACGCGAGCTTGGGCGAAAACAGTACGCAGGTTTTCGCCGGCTTCTTCCAGATGCTGCCCGGCGCCGAGCATGTGGTGCGTTTCCGCTACCGCCTGCCGCCGCAAATCACGCCGCCGGGCTACACATTGCTCGTGCGCCGCCAGTCCGGCGCCGGCCCGCTGCCGCTGCGCGTGGACGTGAACGGCCAGACGCTGGATACGGTCGTGAAGGACGGCGCGCTGCTGTGGTCGCCCGCGGCCGGCGACTGATCGCTCAATAGGACACGAATGCCACAGATGACGCTGATTTTAAGGAACAATACTCGCCACCATTCATAGCAAGGACCTGTGACCAACCATGGATGCCACACAAGCCATCACCCCCGCCGAAATCC
>JBBSBO010000506.1:0-3103 GCA_038251215.1 Caldilineales bacterium | reverse complement strand
CGGCGCTGCGCGAGGTGAGCGAAGAGACCGGGCTGGCGGCGCTGGAAATCGTCGCCGACCTGGGCGAGCGCGTCGTCGAGTTCGACTACGACGGCGTCCAATACCACCGCAGCGAGCACTATTTTTTAATGCGTATAACGGGAGAAGAAACTCTGGCGCGCTCGAAGAAGGACGAGGCGGACTTCATACCGGTGTGGGCGCCGCTGGCCCAAGCCGCCGCCCGGCTCACCTATGCGGCAGAGCGCGCGGTGGCGGAAGAGGCCATCAGGCGATACCAGGATACGCCCAGCGTGTAAGGCGCAGAGCATGGCGACGCAAAGCCCCTCGCCGGGGAAAAGCGCGGCGTTGCGCGGGACGTTTAGTTGCGGTAGCGGTAGGTAATACGACCGCGGGTCAGGTCATACGGACTCATCTCGACCTTCACCTTATCCCCCAACAGCACGCGAATATAATACTTGCGCATCTTGCCGGAGAGATAAGCCAGGACGGTATGGCCGTTTTCCAACTCAACGCGAAACATTGCGTTGGGCAGCGTGTCAACGATTTTACCTTCTAAAGTGATTGCCTCTTCAGCCATGTAGCTCCATTCTGAGTCAGGTGAATCATGTAGGGTTAACTATCTTCCAGGAAGCTTTGCAGCCTCCTGGAAGATGTTTGTTTCTGTGACTTATGGCTCGCGACGCCGGGGGGCGCGCTGGGACTTGCGGATCGCTTTCTGACGCTTGATGCGCTTAACTTCGCTCTTGGAAGTAAACCAGCGCTTCTGCCGCACAATCGGCAAAATGCGCGCTTCGGCTACTGCCTTGCGAAAACGCTTGAGCAGACTTTCCTGCGACTCGCCTGGTCGAAGATCGACACTAATTGGACTCACCCCCCCTCGACGGATGACTATAATAAATGACCGTGACGCATGACGCATGACCATAACAGTACGCGCCAGCCTCACGAAACAGAACCTGCCAGGAGAGGAACGACATCATTTCTCTCATCTCTGACAGGTCATCGACACCAGGCATCACGGCAAAGCGCAATGGCAAAGCATCGACTGCGGCAACAGGCGCAGCCAAAGCGACGCCATTGCCTCCTTCAGTATACTGTAAGCGCCGCCTAGAGCCAAAAGAAAACCGGCCTAGACGCGTCTATTCCTCCTGATCCGGCCGGATCAGGAGGAAGGACATCAGGTCACGCTACCGGATCAGGCGTTGTCTTCCGACTCTTCGTCGTCGTCCTGGCTGTCACCACCCGCGGCGTCGACATCCGAGTTGTCGGCATCCGAGGCGTCAAGCTCCTGCTCGTCGCCGGCCCCCGGCTCATCGACATCCTCGTCCGCGTCCTCATCGGCGTCGTAAGCGTCCACCGGCTGCGTGCCCACGGCTTGGCGCAGGCTCAGGCCGATGCGCTGGCGGTTGCTGTCGACGCGCAGAATCTTGACGTAGACAGTGTCGCCGATCTGCACGGTCTTCAGCGGCTCCGCCACGGCAATGTCCGCCAACTCGCTGATGTGGATCAAGCCTTCCACGCCCGGCTCCAGCTGGGCAAAGGCGCCGAAGTCGACCACACGCGTGATCTTCGCCGGCACGGTTTCGCCCGGATGGTAGCGCTGCTCGACCGTGTCCCACGGGTTGGGCAGACGGCGCTTGCGGCTGAGGGCGATGCGCTGGTTGTCCGGGTCGATGCGAATGACCTGCACCTCAACCATCTGCCCGACTTCCAACACGTCGCGCGGGTGGTTGACGGGCCGCCAGTCGATCTCGCTGACGTGCAGCAGACCGTCGGCTCCGCCCACATCGACGAATGCCCCGAACGGGCGCATACTGCGCACCTCGCCCTCGATCACATCGCCCACGCTGAGCGTCTTGAAGAGTTCCTCGCGGCGTGCCGCCTGGAACTCGCGCTCGGCGAGCGACTGCGACATGACCAGGCGACGGCGACGGCGCTCCACCTCGATTACCTTGAGGCGCAGCGTCTTGCCGATGCGGCTCTCCAGCTCCAGACGGCGCTGATCCTCGCTCAGGTTGCGCGGCATGTCCACCACATGCGAGGCGGGAACAAAGCCGCGCAGATGGTTGAACTCCACCGTGAGGCCGCCCTTGTTGTAGCCGACCACCTCGTGCGCGGTGACATCGCCGCTCTCGAGCAACTGCTCGGCCAGCAGCCAATCGCGCTGCTGGAAAGCCTCGGCGACGCTGAGGAGGAAGATGCCTTCGTCGTCCGGCTGCCGGCTCACCACCACATCGATGGTTTGCCCTTCTTTCAGGCCCTTGACAAAAGCCTGGTCCAGGCGCGCCAAATCAGACTGCGGGACAACGCCGTCACGTTTGCTGCCGACGTTAACCAACAGCTCGGATGGCCGGATTTCGACAATCACGCCTTCGCGCAGATCTCCGCGCCCGGGCAAGTCGAAATCTAGGTCCTCTTCGATGTATTTTTCAAACAATTCGAGATCGGCTGCCGACTGCGCAAAGCCGCTCTCTTCTCCCTGGAATGCGTCCGCGCCGGCTGCGCCGGTCGGGTTCACATCCGTCTGTGCTGCGTCCGCCTGCTCGTGAGCATCATCGTTCAACTGTTCCGCGTCTGACATCTACCATTACTCCAACGTGTGCCTGGGGATAGGGGGCGGGCGGACTCTGCCGCTCGTCTCGTACGCGCCTGCCGTTTACGCACCTGCCAACTACGTAAACTTGGGCGTAAAGGGCGTCAAAGTCGAAAAACCCTATAAACCTGTCAACAGTATAACAGGGTCAAGTTAGAGCGTCAAGGCAAGATTTTTGGCGAGTGGTAAGCACGGCTACAAACGCAGTAAGCGCTTGAGGCGATCCCACCAGCGGCGCAGCGGGGGCAAGTCCTCCGCCTGCACGGGCGTGTGGGCATAGCGCACGCCGACGAAGCTCTCGGTCAGCGCGTCGATGGCGACGCGGTCCTCGTCCTCCTGCGCGATCTCCGCTGCCAAGCGCGGGCCATATTGCAGCGGCGTTTCGGACTGGCGGCGCGGATGTCCGGCCTCGTCCGCCTGTTCCAGCAGCGACAGATAGTAGTAGCGCACCTGTTGCTCCGGGCTGAGGTTGCGGTTGCCCAGCCACGAAAGCAAGCCGCCGCCGCGCTT
>JBBSBO010000505.1:0-3110 GCA_038251215.1 Caldilineales bacterium | reverse complement strand
GTACTCTTCATTCGCGGCTGGAAGAAGTGGGCTATTACCAACGTGGAGATGGACTTCAACCTGGACGACATCAGTGTTGTGGCGTGTGGCAACACCGGCGGCGGCTGGCACGGCAACGATCCGCAACCCTTGCCGCAGCCTCTGCCTCAACCGCTGCCTCAACCGATGCCGCAGCCGGATCAAGGCGGCGAGTGCAGCGTCTACGTCGTGCAGCCGGGCGACACGCTCGGCGGCATCGCACACCAGTTCGGCATTTCGCTGGATGCGCTGATGAATGCCAATTCGCTGGCGAACGCCAACGTCATCTTCGTCGGCCAAACGCTCCAGATCCCGTCGTGCTCCAGCGGCGGCAGCGGGGCCATCGTGCAGCCCAAGCAGCCAATGATGGGCGACGAGAGCCAGGGCTATCGCGGGCAAATATCCGTTGCGCCGAGCCAGGAGATGGGCGGAGCGCCCATGCCCAACGCGATGGAGCCGGAGATGTCGGGGCCGCAGTCCATGGGGCCTGAAGCGATGGGGCCGAAGGCGATGGGCCAAGGCCAAACCTACGTGGTGCAGGCCGGCGATTCGCTGGGGATGATTGCGCAGCAGTATGGCATCGACGACTACTCGCTGATCGCCGCCAACGGCATCGCGAACTCCAACGTGATCTACGTGGGGCAGACGCTCTTCATCCCATAACGCAGTCTGCTAACGCAGGCGGGCGTTTTAGAAAGGGGGCGGCGGTGAGATAATCCTCACCACCGCCCCCTTTCTTTTTCTCTGCGACCTCTGCGGGTCTTGCAGTTGTTTTTCTTCGCGCCCTTTGCGTTCTCTGCGGTCAGTTGTTCTATTCCAGCGGGCTGATCCAGCGGTCTTCGCCGTCGCCGTCCGCTGCCCAACCTTCGACGGCGCCGTCGTCCGAGCGAATCTGATACCAGGTGTAGCCGTCGGCGGACTGCGGGCCGGCGACGACCGTGAACTCGCGGCCTACGTCTACGCGTGCGACGAGGGCGGCGTTGGTGCCGGGCGTGACGCGCACGCTGAGTTGTCCGCCGCCGGGCATGGTGACGATGACGCGGTCCTGCACGCGCGGGGCGCGGTTGACCGCTTGCGGCTCGCCCAAGCGCGGGCTGAGCCACTCGGTTTCGCCGTCGCCGTCGGCCGCCCAGCCTACATTGCCTTGCCCGTCATCCACCTTCCACCAGGTGAAATCATCGGCTGAAACCGGTCCTTCGAGTACGGTGACGCGTTGACCGGTGCCTAGCTGACCGAGCAATTGCGCGGCTGAGGCGGGCTGGTCGCGGAAGTTGAGGCCCGCCGGCGCGGTGACGCGCGCCTCTTGGCCGGCGCTGAGGGCTGTGCCCGGCTGCGGCGTCGGCGTGAAGGTGGCGGTAGGGGCGGGCGTGGGCGTATCTTGCAAGGGGATGGGGGTGTTTTCCGTAGACTGGACTTGTGGCTCGCCCGCTGCAGGTGCGGCTTCCGTGGGGATGGGCGGCAGGGTGGGCGTCGGCGTGGGGCGCGGGGCGAAACTGCCGCAGGCCAGCGACGGAAGCAGCCAGATCAGCGAGATCGCCAACAAGATGCGCAGCCGCCACAGCGCAGCCAACGGTGTGTGTCTAGGTGGGGTCATAGTCATGCCGGCCTTGCTATCGATGTCGGATGCCTCATCAGTGAGTTTTTCATCTATGAGTATCTATGAGTCCACTGTGAGCATATCACAAGTTGATGGCTTTGAGCCATATAATGTGGTCAAAGGCCGTCAGTTGGTCCACCACCTGCGGCGGCGTCGCCTCGTCCGTGCCCAACACCATGATGGCTTGCGTGCGCGGGCCATGCCGGCCTACATGCATGAAGCTGATGTTGATGTCGAGCTTGCCGAGGTGCGTGCCCACACGGCCGATGATGCCGGGGCGGTCGTTGTGGCGCGAGACGATCAGATGCCCGGAAGCAGGGATGTCCACCCAGAGGTCGTTGATGCCGACGATGTACGGTTCGTTCTGAATGACGGAGCCGCGGATGATCCACTCTTCGCCGCCGGAGAGTACGCGCAGCGCCAGGACGTTTTCGTGACGCGCGTCCTGTTGGTGCAGCTTACGCTCGCTGAGGTTGATGCCGCGCCGTTCCGCCAAAAGCGCGGCGTTGACCAGGTTGACGCGGATGGTAGTGACCTCGCTCAGCAGGCCCTTGATGGCCGCAGCCGTGATGTAGCCCAGCTCAAACTCGGCAATCTCGCCTTGGGCGACGATCTCGATGTCCGAGATGCCGCCGACGCCGATTAACTGCAGCACGAAGCGGCCCATGCGCTCCGCCAGCCCGATAAAGGGAATCAGGAATTCCAGATCCTTGGGCGGAATGATGGGCGCGTTGACGGCGTAGCGGGCGGGCCGGTCGTTGAGCACGTCGATGACCTGCAGCGCCACGTCCACCGCCACTTGTTCCTGTGCTTCGACCGTGCTGCCGCCCAGGTGTGGGGTGAGGATGATCTTGTCGGTAGAGCGCAGCGGGCTGTCGGCGGGCAGCGGCTCGGCGGCGAAGACGTCCAACGCCGCGCCGGCGACGCGGCCGGTTTCGACGGCCTCGACAAGGTCCTGCTCGTTAATGACGCCGCCGCGCGCGACGTTGAGGATGCGCGCCGTCGGCTTCATGCGCTCAAACTGTGCGCGGCCGATCAGATTGGTCGTATGCGGCGTAAGCGGCACATGCACCGAGATGAAATCCGCGCGCTCGAGCAGGGCGTCGATGCCGACCAACTCCACGCCGCGCTGCGCGGCATATTCGGCGCTGACATACGGGTCGTTGGCGATGACGCTCATGCCCAGGCCCTGGGCGCGGCGCGCCACCTCTTGGGCCACGCGACCGAGGCCAATCGTGCCCAGCACTTTGTCGCGCACCTCCACGCCAACGAAGCGACCGCGCTTCCACTGGCCCTCGCGCACGTGCGCGTCGGCCTGCACAACGTTGCGCGCCAGCGCCAGCAACATGGCGACGGTATGCTCGGCGGCGGCGACGACGTTGCCGGTAGGCGCGTTGACGACGAACACGCCCGCCTGCGTTGCCGCGTCGACATCGATATTGTCGACGCCCACGCCCGCGCGCGCGATCACGCGCAGCCGCTCGCCGGCGCGGAT
>JBBSBO010000504.1:0-3125 GCA_038251215.1 Caldilineales bacterium | reverse complement strand
GCGAGAGGCGGACATCCTGCTTGTGCGGCGGGTCGCCGGTGGGGACGAGCAGCACCGTGACCCCTTGGAGTTGAAACCGCGCCACTCCCACCAGCACGCGAGGGCCCATGCCAACGGGGTCACAGGCGCCGCCGACGATGCCCACGCGGCGCGGCGCGGCGTGGGCATCTTCGGCGGCGCCTTTGACCCCGTTCACATCGGCCATCTCGTGCTGGTGGAAGAGGCGCGCTATCATCTCCAACTGGACACGGTGCTGCTCGTCCCCACCGGCGACCCGCCGCACAAGCAGGATGTCCGCCTCTCGCCCCTCGAGGACCGCGTGCACATGGCGCAACTGGCCGCGGCGGAGGCCGATTACCTCGCCGTCAGCCGCGTCGACGCCGACCGCCCCGGCCCCCACTATTCCGTGGATATGGTGCAGATGCTCCAGCGCCAACTGGGGCCGGACGTTCAGCTCTTCTTCCTGATGGGGCTGGACAGCCTGCGCGACTTGCCTACGTGGCATGAGCCGGCGCGCCTGGCGCAACTCTGCACGCTGGTGGCGCTGAGCCGCTATGCCGTGGAGGTCGACTGGGCCGCGCTGGAACAGGCCGTGCCCAGCATCCGCCGGCGCCTCGTCCTGCTGGACATGCCCGAACTGGAGATCGCCAGCCACCGCCTGCGCGAGCGCGTGCGCCGCGGCGAGCCAATCCGCTTCCAGACGCCGCACTCCGTGGAGGCATACATCCGCCGCCGCGGCCTCTACGCCGGCTAAAAGCCGGTTCCCCCATCAACCACATTTCACGGCGCGTCGGTCGGCGCGGCCTGCACCTGGTTCTGCGGGCTAACCTGCTGCTTGAGCATGCGCAGCGCCGTCTGGAACTGGCGGTCGTCGAAGGTGCGCACCGAACGCGCGTCCAACTCGCCCAGCGACACGCTGCTGATCATCTCCACCGACGCTTCCTGCTCCACCGTAATATCCGGCTGGATGCCCTGCCCCTTGATCAGGTTGTACTCGGGTGTCAACCAGTTGGTCACGCCCAGGCGCAGCAGCGAGCCGTCGCTAAGGGTGAAGGGGCGCAGGACGGTGCCCGTGCCCACGGTCGCCTCGCCCACTAACTCGCCGCGCTCGTTTTCCTGCAAGGCCCCCGCCAAGATCTCCGCCGCGCTGGCGGAGCCGGGGTTGATCAACACCACCAGCGGGATGTCGCGCGCCATGCCGCGCCCCTGCGAGCGGTACGTGGTGATCTGCCCCTTGGCGTCCTTCTCGTGCAGGATGATCTCGCCCTCGGGCAAGAACTGGTAGGCCACGCGCAGCGCCTCCTGCAAATAGCCGCCGGGGTTGTTGCGCAGGTCGAGGATGATGCCGCCCACGGGTTCAACGCCGTTGGGCGTGGCGAAGATCTCCTGCAGCGCAGCGCGCAACTCCTGGCCCGTGTCCCCCGCGAACTGCGTGATCTGCAAATGTACCAGGTTCGTGCCGGGGATTCTGGCCCACAGCACGCTGTCCACGTCGATATGCCCGCGCACAACCGTAATCTCAACCGGCTCCTCGGCGTCGGCATGGCGCACGCGCAGCACGACGGGCATGCCCGCCGGCCCGCGGATCAGCGAGATGACCTCCCATTCGGCCATGCCCGCGATCTCCTCGCCGTCGACCGCCAGCACCACGTCGCCCGCGAGGATGCCCGCCTCTTCGGCAGGCGAGCCGAGGATGGGCGCCACGATCGTGAAGATGCCATCCTCCGACGAGACATAGGCGCCGATGCCCTCAAACGAGCCTTCCAGCCCGCTCTCCATCTGCTCGGCGGTTTCGGGCGAGAAGAAGACCGTGTGGTTCTGGTCGCCCAGCGTGTCGAGCATGCCCTGGATGGCGCCGTAGGTCATGGCGCGGTAGTCGATCAGATCCTGGTCGACAAAATACTCGCGCACCAGGTCCCACGCCTCCCAAAAGACGGCGAACTCCGCCGGCTCAGCGTCTTGCGCCAGGGCGGGGCGGGCCAAATAGCCGGTGACATTGCCCGCGCCAAAAGCGCCGAGCATCAGCGCGACGACCAGCGCGGTCAAAAGGGTGCGTTTCGTAAGCCGTTTGATCATGGGAGCGCTTTCTCACAGGCGAGCCTAGCTCGCGCTACATTCCAGGGCGGCGGCGTGATTGGCCTTGTCGTCGCGCGCCTATCGTAACAGATTGTCCGCAGTTCGTGAAGCGGTTGACAACCGCTATTCTTTGCAAGAATAGCGCGCAATATCTAGTGTGCAAACTGCCTGGAGCGCCCGCCGGTTCCCCTGCTCGCCGCGGATGTCGCGCAGGACGCGCGGCGACCTCCACGCGGCAAATATCGCATTTTCCATCACGCCCGCTCTTGTGTTAAAATTCACATGCTAAATTCCCGCCGCAACCTTAAACTTCGCAAACCTTCCCATTAGTACTTGGATGGACAATCCGGATGGCGGACCGATCCGCAACCCGCCAGCAGAGGCTATGAACACTACCCTATCCGACATACCCGATATTGTGATCGGTCGCCTGCCTGTCTATCTGCGCACGCTGGAGATTATGGCGAGCGAGGGACAGACGGTAGCCTCCAGCCAACACCTGGGCATGCGCTTGGGCATCAGCTCGGCGCAGATCCGCAAGGACCTCAGCCATTTCGGCGAGTTCGGCAAGCAAGGCACCGGCTACGACGTGGCGTTTTTGCGCAGCCAGCTGGAGGAAATCCTCAATGTCAACTGCGTGTGGCCCGTGGTGCTGGTCGGCGCGGGCTATTTGGGCCACGCCCTCGCCAGCTACGACGGCTTTGAGCAGCGCGGCTTCCGCATCATCGCCCTCTTCGACAACGACCCCAACAAGATCGGCAACCGCGTGGGCGACGCCATCATCGTACAGCCGACCTCGGAGATCGCCGAGACGCTGCGGCGCTGCAACTGCGGCATCGGCATGATCGCCGTGCCTGCCCAGGCGGCGCAACAAGTGGCGGACGCGCTGATCGAGGCCGGCATCCGCAGCATCCTCTGCTACGCGCCGATCACCTTGCGCGTGCCGGAGCACGTCCGCGTCGAGTACATCGACCCCGTGATCCACCTGCAACATATGACGTTCTACATGCAGCAAAATTGCGTTGAAGAATAGTTGTTGAAAAGTAGTT
>JBBSBO010000503.1:0-3131 GCA_038251215.1 Caldilineales bacterium | reverse complement strand
CGATGCGCCGGACGACGGGGCCTCCGTTGTGTATGAGTACGTCAACGAGACATTGCGCGCTGTTTATCCACTCACGTATTCGGTCAGCGATGAAGACGGCGGCACGGCGGCGAGCGACCTGCGCGCCCATGATTTCGCCTGTCTGCACCATACTGCGGCCCAACCCAGCGCCATCCTCTTGCAGGCCGTCGAGCAGGCCCAGGAGCAGCCCGATGTGAGTTTGCACCTGCTCTTTGTTGCCCGCCGCGATGGCAACCAGGTCATCGCCTATCTACTGGAACCGAAGACGATGGGCATCCACGCCCAGCCCGACTATCTGCCGCTGCGCCGCTGGCAAGAGAAGGCGCTGGTCGCGGCGGGCGGCCACGTCTACTACGACTTTGCCCAGCGCTGGATTCCGCTCGGCGTCTTCTTGGACTGCGCCTATGCCACCGCGGCGGTGATCGAGTCGCCGGTAGACTTCGAGCGCCGTTACCGTTCCGGCGACCCGGCCAACCGCTTCGCGCTGCTCAACGGCATCCCGGGCCAACCCTTCGACAGCAACATCGCCGGTTGTGTGTGGCATCGGCTGCTGTTGGACGCTGAGATACCGGCGGGAACCCAAATCCTGATTCAGGCGCGCGCGTCAGACAACCCCGACACGCTGCCCATCACGCCCTGGCTCGCACAGCCGCAGCCGGTTCAGCGCGGCGACGGCGCCGAGTTGCCCTACTTCGACCCGTACCATGACCGGCGCGCCGACCCTAGCCTGGACGTGCGCGCGGGTACTTGGGAGATTCTTTTCCAGGAGATCCGCGGGCGCTACGTGCAGGTGCAGTTGACGCTCTTGGGCACGGGCCGGGGCACGCCGGAGATCCGTGCGCTGCGCCTGTGGTATCCGCGCTTCTCCTATCGCGACCATTACCTGCCTGCCATCTACAGCGAGGAACCGGCGTCGGCGGGGCTGACTGAACGGCTATTGGCCAACTTCGAGGGCTTCTACACCAAGCTGGAAGACAGCATTGTCCAGCTCTCTTCGCTGCTGGACCCGCGCATCGCCCCCGCGGAGGCGTTGGACTGGCTGGCGGACTGGCTGGGCGTGGTGCTGCACCCGCTGTGGGAGGAAGAGCGACGGCGCTTTTTCATCCGCTTTGCCCATCGCCTCTATGCGATGCGCGGCACCGTGTCCGGCATCATCATCGCCTTGCGCATCTTTCTGGACGAGACGGTGGACGAGAGCCTATTCGACCCGGCCTGCCTGGAGCGCGGCAACATCCGCATCGTCGAGCATTTTCTGACGCGCGATTTTGCCGGCAACAGCGCAACCGGCAACGGGATCGACTCACCGCAGAGCGCAACGCCCGCGGCTCTCGCCGTGGCTGAGGCGGCGCATCGCTTCACCGTGCTGCTGCCGCACCAGATGGCGACTAGTCAAGCCGTCACCGGCGAAGCGCTGCGCATGGCGGAGCGCATTGTCGAGCTGGAAAAGCCGGCCCACACTTGGTTCGACATCCAGGAGTATTGGAACATGTTCCGCGTGGGCGAGGCGCGCCTGGGGCTGGACACGCGCATCGGCCATTCGACCTTCTTCCAGCCCCTGGTCCTGGGCGATGCCATACTGCCTTATGCCACGCTGGGTTGTCCCTATCCCCTGGACATCCAAGACCGCTTTGTGATGGGCCGCAACCAGGTCCAATGATGTCCGTTAGCGATGTCCGTTGGCGGGCGGCAGACGAAACTGATCTGGCGCTTCCGTGAAAGAGAGGCCATGAGTATGAATGGGATCACCACTCGCTGCGTTTCATTTGTCCAGGGCGGCAAGGACCCCTTGCAACGCGTCAACTATGCGTTTGGCCTGGTGCTAGGCGTTGATGAATTTGTGGATGAGCAGCGTTACTTCTTGGAGAAGGAGCATCAGCACAACCGCGGCCTGCACGGCTATGGCTCCGTCAGCGGGCTGCTCGTCGGTGTCGCCGCCAACGGTCAGGATGTGGAGGTGCAGGTCGAGCGCGGCATCGGAGTTGACCAGTATGGTCGCGTTTTCGTCGTGCGCACGACTCAGTGCGCCAGCCTTCTGAGTTGGCTCGACGACCACGAACTGGGGCCGGGCGACCATACGATCTACGTTGTCGCCCGCTATGCCGAATGCGAAACCGGCCTGGCGCCCATCGCCGGACAGCCTTGCAGCACCAGCGACCAACTGATGGCTGCCTCGCGACTGCAAGACATCTTCGAGATCGACCTCGTACTAGAGCCGCCCGCCCATGCGGCCCGCGACGCCGTGATCAACCTCGGTGAGTTCCTCAGCCGCTTGCGCGCCGACGCGACTGCCGCCGACCTGGGCGATCTTGGCACGGCTGCCCGCCTGGTGGACCTCATCGGTCCGTTGGTCATCACCGAGACCCCTGCCGCCTTCAGGACCCGCATCGACCAGGCGGTCGAGGCCCTCACCGGCATGCCCGGCGCGCGCATCATCCCCGTCCAGCCGCTGGCTGTGGAGGACTTGCTCGACGATATCTTCACGTACTGGGTGACGACGGTGCGGCCCGCGCTGGACCCCGACCTGATCGACCCCGCCGCGCCGGAGAACGCGGGCGCGCCGCCGCCCCCGGCGGAAATCCTGCTGGCGCGCATCGACCTGACCCTCCCCGCGGGCCAAGCGCTGACGCCGGACGACGTGGTCGTCGACAACAGCGTGCGACCCTATTTGCTGCATACGCAACTCATTCAGGAATTGTTCGATGTGCCCGACGTGGCGGGCGGGGGCGGCGCCGCGCCGGCCAAAGCGCTCGCCGAATGGGCGACCATCGCCGACGTCGGGCCGCGCGGGCTGGCGTTGTGGCTGCACATCGGCCAGGACGTGAACCTCGTGCCCAACGAGAACACGCGCCTGTTTCGTATCCGCGCCGACGGTAGCCTCGAGCAGATTACGGTTGAACTGGCCGAAGAGGTCGCCCGGCGCAACCAAGCAGGCCGCTACTATCGTCTGCGCACCTTCGTCAACCTGGATAACGGCGACTTCTTGCTCATGCGCTTCGACACCGGGCAGATTGACGCGGGCGGCGCCACGCTGACGGACTTCATCGCCGGCGCCGCCTTTACATATCCCAACTACCTTGCCGGGCAAGAGCAACTGTTCGCCTTCCACGTTG
>JBBSBO010000502.1:0-3137 GCA_038251215.1 Caldilineales bacterium | reverse complement strand
TTCAGAAATGTCAGATTGCAAGCCCGCGGGCGTAGCGGCGATGGGGCCGGCGCTTGTCGCGGGCCGAACCATGCCCGCGACGTCATAGGCACGCGAGGCTCCGTCCTGCGCCAGCGCCTCGAATTCCATGGCGGCCTGGGCTTCGTAGGTGACGGTTTGGCGCACGCCCGCCAGGGCGGCGACGGCGTCGAAGAGGCGGCCCATGCTCGTGGTGGGCACGGTGTTGAGGCCGGTCTCCATCTGGCGTTGCAGGATGCGCCGCTCCTCCGGCGGGCAGGCCGCTACGGGCGGCAGCGCCTCGTCCCACGGGATGCCGGCTGCCCACAGATGCGCCAGCGCGATGCGATAGGGGCGGCGAATAGCCGTGTCGCCGCCGGGCAGGGGGACGGGGCGCAGCGCGCCCGCGCGCTGGAATGAGCGGTAGCTGGCCACAAGGATCTCGCCGCCCCAGATGGTTCCGTCCGTGCCGTAGCCCGTGCCGTCGAGGGTGACGCCGATCACACGCGCGTCCTCGCTCAGGCCGTGTTCGGCCATGACACTAGCGATGTGAGCGTGGTGATGCTGCACGGCGATCACGGGCAGGCCGTGCTGTGCGGCGTAGGCGTCGGCCCAGCGCGTGGAGAGGTAGCCCGGGTGCAGGTCGCGCGCGATCCACTGCGGGCGCACGCGGAAGATGCGGGCGAAATGCTCCACCGCGGCCTCGAAAGCGTGCAGCGTCTCCAGGTTTTCCATGTCGCCGATGTGCTGGCTGAGGAAGGCGTAGCGGTCGTGCGTGAGGCAGAAGGTGTTTTTCAACTCGCCGCCCACTGCCAGGATCGGGCGCAGGTCAAAGGGTAGCCGCACGGGAAAGGGCGCGTAGCCGCGGGCGCGGCGGATGGGCAGCGTCCCCTCACGGAAGACGCGCACCACCGAGTCGTCGCAGTGGATGTGGATGGCGCGGTCGTGCAGCAGAAAAGCGTCCGCCAGCGGGGCAAGGCGTTGCAGCGCCTCATCGTCGTCCTTGGCAATTGGCTCTTCGGAGAGATTGCCGGAGGTCATGACGTAGACGGGCGGCGGCGCTGCGCTCTCCGCGGCGCGGTGCAGGAGCAGATGATGGACCGGCGTGTAGGGCAGCATGACGCCCACGGTCTGGTTGCCGGGCGCAACGTGCTCGGAGAGAGGGAGGTCACACTCCGCCGCGGGCTGCTTGCGCAGCAGGACGATGGGCCGCTCGCGGCTGGTGAGCAGGCGCGCCTCGGCGGGCGAGACGCAGGCGAAGCGGCGCACGGTGTCCACGTCGGGGGCCATGACGGCGAAGGGCTTGCCCACGCGGCCTTTTCGCTCGCGCAGCGCGAGGACGGCGGCGTCATCAGTAGCGTCACAGGCGAGGTGGTAGCCGCCCAGACCCTTGATCGCCACGATGTGCCCGATGTCGAGCAAGTGTTGTGCGCCCAGCAAGGCAGCGTCACCCCAGCGCGGCTCGGCTAACCCTAGCGGCCCCGCATCGACGAGAGGCGAGGCGAGCAGTTGCAGCGTCGGCCCGCAGTCGGGGCAGGCGTTGGGCTGGGCGTGGAAGCGGCGGTTGGCGGGGTCTTCATACTCGGCGCGGCAGGCATCGCACATGATGAAGGGCGCCATGGTCGTCAGCGGGCGGTCATAGGGGATGTCGCGCACAATGGTGAAGCGCGGGCCGCAGTTGGTGCAGTTGATAAAGGGGTAGCGATAGCGGCGGTCGTGCGGGTCGAACAGCTCGCGCAGGCAGTCGTCGCACAGGGCAACATCGGGCGAGACCGGCACGAAGGCCGCCGGCTGGTCGGTGCTGTGGCGGATGGCGAAGACGGGCGCGGGGTCACCGTCGGGCGGCGGGGCGGGGATCTCCTGCACCGTCACGCGGTCGATCACGGCGAGGGGCGGCTTCTCCGCTTCCAGGGAGCGCGCGAACGCAACCAGGGCAGAGGGCGGGCCGAAGACCTCGATCTGCACGCCTGCGGAGTTGTTAAGCACCCAGCCGGATAGGCCATGCCGCACTGCCAAGCCATAGACAAAGGGCCGGAAGCCCACGCCCTGGACGATGCCCTGGACATGGATGCGCCTGCCGGCCCAATCAGCGTCAGTCATCAATCAGTACCGCTATCAGTACCGCTAACCGGCACGGCGGCGAATGTTGCCTGCGCCGCATCACAATACAATTTGTCGCAGTTCAAACTAACGTTGCGCCGCGACCTGGTCGATCAGCCAGTCGACCCAGGCGTCCATGCCGTCGCCGTGCAAGCCGGAGACCTGGAAGGTGGTTAGGTTGGGGCTGAGGACGCGCACGCCGTGCATGAAGCGCTCCACATCGAACGGAATGTAGGGCAGCAGATCGATCTTGTTGAGAATGAGTACGTCCACGCCGCGATACATGGTCGGGTACTTGAAGGGCTTGTCGTCGCCCTCCGGCACGCTGGCAACCAACACGTTGATGTGCGTGCCCAGCTGGAAGTTAGCCGGGCAGATCAAGTTGCCCACATTCTCCACGATCATAAGGTCCATGTCGGCTAGGGGCAGTTGGTCCAGCGCCGGGCTGAGCATGTTGGCGTCGAGGTGACAGCCGCCGCCGGTGTTGATCTGGACAACGGGCACGTCCAGCGCGGCGATGCGCTCGGCGTCGATGCTGGTGGCGATGTCGCCGTCGACGTAGCCGATGCGCAGGCGTCCGAGCAGCCGCTGCATGGTGGAGGTGATGACGGTGGTCTTGCCCGCGCCGGGCGAGGCCATGACGTTAATGCCGAAGACGCCGGCCGCATCCAGCCGTCGACGCAGGTCGCCGGCGAGGGCGCTGTTGGCGAAGAGGATTTCTTCAATTACCGGGATATTCATGGGTAGTATCTCTGCCGTTTCTGGAAAATCCGAACATCAAGACTAGGATTCAAAATTAGGACACGGATGGCACTGATTTGGATGGATGAACACGGATTTATTTGTGGTCATCTCTGTTTTTCATGTCAATCAGCGTTCTATATCTCTTGTGGCTGCACCTACTCCACTTCGATGCTGTCGATGTACAGCTCTTCACCGCCGTCGAGCATCAGGTCGGGGCTGCCGCATTGCGGGCACACGTAGTCCTCGGCGGCCTGCAGCGTGGAGGTGGCGCCGCATTCGGTGCAATGGAAGGTGGC
>JBBSBO010000501.1:0-3153 GCA_038251215.1 Caldilineales bacterium | reverse complement strand
CGACAGCCAGACGATCACTTTCCACGATCCGTGCTATTTGGGGCGACACAACGGCATTGTGGAGGCCCCGCGTGCGACTTTGGGCGAGCTAAGCGCGCCCGTGGTGGAGATGCCGCGCCACGGCGCGCAGTCGTTCTGCTGCGGCGCGGGCGGCGGGCAGATGTGGAAGGAAGAGGAGCATGGCACGCAGGCTGTCTCCGCAGCTCGCTATGCGGAGGCCGCGGCGACCGGCGCGCAGACTTTAGCCGTCGGCTGCCCCTTCTGTCTGACGATGCTGGAGGACGCGGGCAAGGAGGCGCAGGGCGGCCTGGTGGTGAAGGACGTGGTCGAGCTGCTGGCGGAGCGGCTTGGGTAGGGCAAACCGCAAAGGCGCGAAGAACGCAAAGAAAAGCAACTGCAAGAACAGCAAACAGCAAGAACCGCAGAGGACGCGGAGTACGGAGAGAACTCCTATGGGGCGTGCGGGGGAACGCGGGCGGTCTTGGTCGGCATTCGAGGGGCTGATATACTATGGCTATGTCCGTGTCTAGCTCCATTGTGATTCACCCGACGCCCAACCCGAACGCGCACAAGTTCGTCTTGCCGCATGTGCGCTTCGCGCGCTCACAGAATTTCGCGAGTGTGGAAGCCGCGGCTGGGGATGAGAGCGGCTTGGCCGCGCGGCTGATGGCGCTGGAGGGCGTGTATAATGTGTTTTGGGCGCAGGATTTTGTGACGCTGAATAAGCGACCCGATGTAGAATGGGATGCGCTGGAGGCCGCCGCCTGCGCCATCCTGCGCGAGCATTTCGGCCTCGAATAGGCAGCTTGGACGCGGCGATAAAGACAACAATTATCGGCAGTCTACGATCTAGAGAGAACGACGACAGATGGCGAGTATGACGCAGAACGGGAATCAGGCGGGGACGGCGTTGCCGGCGTCACCGGCGATGGTCGCCAGCGAAAACGGGCGCGCGGGCATGACCGCGGCGATGGCTTTGTTGCGCACGGGCGGGCATGCCGTGGACGCCGTGGAGTTGGCCTGTCGCATTACCGAGGATGACCCCAACGACCATTCGGTCGGCTACAGCGGGCTGCCCAATCTGCTGGGCGAGGTGGAGCTGGACGCCAGCATCATGGAGGGGCGCACACTGCGCAGCGGCGCAGTGGCGGCTTTGCACGGCTACGGTAACCCGATTGTGCTGGCGCGCCAGGTGATGGAGCGGCTGCCGCATGTGCTGCTGGCGGGCCGCGGCGCCGAGCGCTTCGCCGAGGAGATCGGCGTGCCGGCGCAGGAGCAGCTCACCGAGGAGGCTCTGAGTCGCTGGCGGGCGCGCTATACCGAGTATGGCCTGACGCCGGGCAACGGCGAAGAACTGCGCGAGCTGGCGCACCGGCTGGCGGGGCCGCTCAATTTATCGGACAGGAAGACGCCGCCGGCGCAGGGCAGCCGCTTCGGCACGGTCAACTTCCTGGCGCTGGATCAATACGGCGACCTGGCTTCGGCGGTGAGCACGAGTGGGCTGGGCTGGAAGTACCCGGGCCGCGTGGGCGACAGCCCGATTGTGGGCGCGGGCAATTACTGTGATAACCGCTACGGCGCGGCGGCGTGTACGGGCATGGGCGAGTTGGCCCTGCGCGCGGGCACGGCGCGCAGCCTGGTGCTGTATATGAAAATGGGCATGTCGCTGCGCGAGGCGGGCCTGGAAACGCTGCGCGATCTGGCTTATATCGAACACACGCCCGCGCGCTATATGAACATCGTCGCCATGACGCCGCAGGGCGAATGCACGGGCTTCACGACTGTACCGGGCAAGATGTATCTGCACATGACCGCCGAGATGGACGAGCCGCAATTGGCGGAGCGCGTGCGCCTGGACGAGAACGCTTAATCATCTTCCCGCAAGCTTCCTGAAAAATGGGCAGAGCGGGTGTGCAAGTCCTAAAGTCAACCGGAAAGGGAAAAAGCAAGCCATGAGCAACTATGATTACGACGTCGTCGTATTGGGCAGCGGGCCGGGCGGGTATGTGGCGGCGATTCGCGCGGCGCAGTTGGGGCTGAAGACGGCTGTGGTGGAGCGCGAGAACTTGGGCGGCGTCTGCCTCAACTGGGGCTGCATCCCCACCAAGGCGCTGATCCACAACGCTGACGTGCTGGACGAGCTGCACAACGCCGAGAGCCTGGGCTTCACCTTCGATAATCTCAAAGTAGATTACGGCGCGGCGGTCAAGCGCAGCCGCGATATATCGGGGCGGCAGGCGAAGGGCGTCGCCTTTTTGATGCGCAAGAACAAGATCGACGTGATCGAGGGGCACGGCGTCTTTAGCGACCCGCACACGCTCCAGGTATCGCCGACCGAGTACTTCTCCGACTCGAAAGAGCGCACCGTAACCGCGGCCAACATCATTATTGCCGTGGGCGCGCGGGCGCGCGGCCTGCCCGGCGCGCAGATCGACGGCGATCGTATCATCCAGTACCGTGACGCGGTGACCATGAAGGTGCTGCCCAAGAAGCTGATCGTGGTCGGCTCCGGCGCCATCGGCATGGAGTTCAGCTACGTCTTCAAGACCTATGGCGTGGACGTTACGATCATCGAGATGTTGGACCAGGTGCTGCCGCTGGAGGACGCCGAGGTGGCGGCGGAGGTCGCCAAGGCCGTGCGTAAGATGGGCATCGACGTGCGCGTGAGCACGCGTACAGAAGGCGTGGAGAAGACAAAGAAGGGCGTCAAGGTGACGGTCAAGAACCTGAAGGACGACAGCATCGAGACGCTGGAGGCCGACCAGGTGTTGATGGCCGCGGGCATTCAACCCAACACGGACAAGTTGGGGCTGGACGCGGCGGGCGTGGTCATCGGCGAGCGCGGCGGCTATGTGCAGATCGACGAGGTGATGCGCACCAACGTGCCACACATCTACGCCATCGGCGACTGCACGGGCAAGCTGGCGCTGGCGCATGTGGCAAGCGCACAGGGCATTGTCGCCGCAGAAACGATTGCCGGCGTGGAGACGCTGCCCTTCCCGCAGGAGCGCTATAAGTTCATGCCGCGCTGCACCTTCTGCAGCCCCCAGGTCGCCAGCCTGGGCTATACCGAGGCGCAGGCAAAGGAGGCGGGCTACGAGATCAAGGTGGGCAAGTTCCCCTTCATGCCCAACGGCAAGGCGCAGGCGCTGG
>JBBSBO010000500.1:0-3153 GCA_038251215.1 Caldilineales bacterium | reverse complement strand
TTGATGTGGAGGCAGTGGTGCGCGAACAACGGCGAGACAGACAACGAGCGATCCAGCGCATTGGTTTGGCGTATGCGGTGCAAGCCGCCCGCCCGCCCCGGCGCAGCGCGCTGCAATAGCTGGGCGTGCAGATCGAGCGGCTGGGCCGCAAGCTGCAAGGGGTTGCGCCGCTGCCCGCGCTGGCGCAGGAAAAGCGGTTCGTGCGCTGAGCCGTAATTGCGTAAAAAAGCCTTGAAACAGCTGCATAGAAAAGCGCCGGGTCCCTGAGCGGGCATCCGGCGCTTTTTGATCTGCCTCAATTTGGGTTGATTTGGGTCGATTTAGCTATACGCCCCGTAGCGGCGGATGGCCGCGATCATGGCGCGCACGTTCTCCACTTTGCAGTACGAGGTGATCGAGTTGGCGCTGGAGATCATGTAGCCGCCGCCCTTGCCCACCACCTCGATGCGCCGCTTCACCTCGGCGTCGACTTCTTCCGGCGTGCCCAGCGTCAGCGTATAGTGCAGATCGATGTTGCCGATCAGGCACACGCGCGCGCCGACCTGATGCTTCATCGCCTCGATGTCCATCGGCCCCGGCTCCAGCGGGTGCAGGCCGTTGAAGCCTAGCGCCAGCAGGTCATCCAGGAAGGGCGTGAGGTTGCCGTCCGAGTGGAAGATCCAGGGCAGGCCGGTGGCGTGGATAGCGTCCGCCACGCGGCGCATGTGCGGCATGAAGACCTGGCGCAGCACGCGCGGCGAGAACATCGGCCCGGCGCGATAGGCCATGTCGTCCATCGTCCACACAAAATCGACGCCCACGTCGCGCAGCCGGCGCAGGATGGCGATGCTCCAATCGGCATAGCGCGCCATGATCGTGTCGACCAGGCCCGGGTCGTCCGCCAAGGCGTAGGCGAAGTTGTCCAGCCCCATGCTGAGCAGCGTGGGCGAGACGCCCATGCGCATCTTGGCGGCGACGGCATAGCGGCCCTGGTTGCGGCGCACCATCTCTTCGGCCGCGCGGTAGAGCGCGGGGTCGTCCGGGTCGGGCAGCACAAGCCGGTCTAGGTCGGCGCGCGTGCGCAGTAGCGGCGCGGCGACGTAGTTGATGCCGTCCTCTTCGTGGTACTGGGCGATGATGGGCGGCAGGAAGAGCGCCAGTTGGCTGTCCAGCCCCATCACCTCGTTGACCTCTTCGGGCTGGTAGGTGTCTTTGCCCAGCAGGGCGGCCTCGATGCGCGGGCTGATGTCGCCCTCGATGAAGGGCACGCGGTCGGGCTGTTCCAGGCGCAGTGCGGCAAGCACGCGTTGGCGGGAGTTCATCTTAGCGATTCATCCCGGTTATTCATCCCGGGGAACCATTCTAGCCATGCAGCACGCACTCGACGACGCTGTCGTCGTAGCTCATGCCGATCGACTCGCCCGGGGCCAGTTGCAAGAAGTCCTCATTCCAGTCGCCCAAGATCAGCCGGCGGATCAACACCATGTCGCCCGTCAGCTTCTCGTAGCGCCAGTTGCGCGTTGCGGCCAAGCTCTGCGCGCGGGCGCCGGCTGCGTCGTTGTCGCCCACGCCCATGTCGATGTAGGCGGCGCGGTCGTAGTGGGCCTGCCAAGCGCCCATCACTTCCATCAGATAGTCGGCGTTTTCCTTGCCGAACTTGGTCACGTATTCCTCGTACTGGACTTCGCTGTTGAGGCTGGCGTCGGTGGCGCCCAGCGACTCGCCTGCTTTGTGGCGCTCCATGTAGTCCACCGTATACCAATAGGTGCCCGGCTCGTTTTCAAACTGATCCTTATAGCGCTGGCGGTCGCCCAGGAAGAGGGTGATGCAGTCGTGGGCGCGCGGGATGATCAGGGGCAGCTCTTTGGAGGTTAGCCCAATCGTGGCCTTGCCGCAGATGCCATAGCCCAGCACAATGGCGTCGTACTCGTCGGCGGGCGTGGCGTCGATGGCGGCTTGCAGGCGGTCGCGCAGGGCATTGGGGCGGTTGTGCAGGCCGAGGCGGAACAACTCGACGTCCACAATGTGCGGCGACTGCGCCGCGGAGGTGTAGATCATGCGGGCAAGCGCTTCGCAGCCCAGACATTTCAAACGCATGGCGGAACTCCTCACAGAGGTGCTAGGCGCCGGCGACTCGGTGCGCCGGACGACACAAAGGCGCTTCACACGCGCCAACAGACGGCCAATGCCGTCCATTATACCAGATTGCAGCGCAAAGAATGATGTACAATAATAGCATCGGAAACAGTTGCGGGCGCTGAATCTAGCCCGGCCTCGCGACGGTCGAGACGCCCCAACGCCCGTTGAACACCCGTTTGGCTTACACCGAGGAGCCTCGCGCCATGGCAGAACACATGCTCGGCGAATATGTCGCCCACAGGTTGATTGCCCGCAGCGCGGTCGCCGAAGTCTGGGCAGCCGTTGACCCCGACCTCGACCGCCCGCTGGCGATCAAGGCTTTCCTGCCCCATTTCATGGCGGACCCGACCTTCGCGCCGCGCTTTCGCCGCCAGGCCAAGCGCCTAGCCGCCCTGCACCATCCCGCCATCGTGCGCGTCTTCGACTTTGCGCTGCTCGATACGCAGGCCCTCCTCGTGATGGAATATTTGCCCGGCGGCACGCTGGCCGCGCGGCTGGACGACCTGGCGCGCCGCGGGCAGACCCTGCCGCCGCAGGAGGTCGCCGCGCTGCTCGACGCCGTCGCCGGCGCGCTGGACTATGCCCACGCCCAGGGCGTTTTGCACGGCGATCTGCGGCCCGCCAACATCCTCTTCAATGCCGAGGGCGACCCCGTCGTGTGCGATTTCGGCGTCGCCCAGATCGTGGCAGCAGGCACAGGCGCAGGCGAACAAGCGGGCGATGCCGCTTATCGTGCGCCGGAGCAGGCCGCCGGCGGCGAGATCACGGCGGCGGGCGACCTCTACGCGCTTGGCGCGCTGCTGCACATGCTGCTCATGGGCCATGCACCCGGCGAACTATCCGCCGGTCTATCTACCGCGGCGCCCGTCCCCAACTTGTCACCCGCCGTGCAAGAGGGGTTGGCGCGCGCCACGTCGGTGGACCCAGCCGCGCGCTTCCCGAGCGGGCGCGCCCTCGTCGAGGCCTATCGCGCCGCGCTCGCCGCGCCGGTCAAGGGAACGGCGAGCGTTGAGATCGGCGACGCGGACGCCTCAC
>JBBSBO010000499.1:0-3154 GCA_038251215.1 Caldilineales bacterium | reverse complement strand
GTCATCGCCGCGGGCACGAGCGACGCGCCGGTGTTGGAAGAGGCATCGCTGAGCGCTTGGCCGCGCAAAGCTCGCGCTTGCTGGGCACACGCGCCAATGCCGCGCACTACGAAGCCGCGCGCGCTTGGGTGCCGGGTCTGCAATATAACAGCGTAGCACGCTGCCTATGGCTGGACCGAGAGCCGGACCGCCCGCGGCAGGACGGCGTGGTGGTCATCGCCGCGGGCACGAGCGACGCGCCGGTGTTGGAAGAGGCATCGCTGACCCTGGAACTGATGGGCCATCGCCCCATCCGCATCCTCGACGTGGGCGTGGCGGGGCTGCACCGACTGGCGCCGCACGTGAAAACGCTGCAACAGGCCAATGTAGTCGTGGTGATCGCGGGCATGGAGGGCGCGCTGGCGAGCGTGGTGGGCGGCCTGACCTCCGCGCCGGTAATCGCCACGCCCACCTCGGTGGGCTATGGGGCGAGCTTCGGCGGGCTGGCTGCGCTGCTGGCAATGCTCAACAGCTGCGCCACGGGCGTGGCGGTGGTCAATATCGACAACGGCTACGGCGCCGGACATATGGCCGCGCTGATCAACAGCCGCATCAACGGCGTCGCCGACGTATAGGCGCACTATCCGGCTAACGGTGCATGAATTTTCACGGAAAGAATAGGGATGCAGGGAAATAACTTGACAATCAATGGGGTCGCCCACAACGGGGCGGCACATCAACCGATAGATCTGCCGCCGGCGATCGCGGCCAAGCTCGACGCGCTGACCTCACAACTGCGCGGTTATGGCTCCGTACTCGTGGCCTATTCCGGCGGGGTGGACAGCGCGTTGGTCATGCTGGTCGCGCACCAGGTGTTGGGCGAGCGGGCGCTGGCCTGTATCGGCGTCTCGCCCAGCTATCCGACGCGCGAGATGCGCCAGGCAGCCGAGTTGGCAGAGTCGCTGGGCGTGACCTACCGGCTCGTCAACACCGAGGAACACTTGGACCCCAATTACGCTGCCAACCCGGTCAACCGCTGCTACTTCTGCAAGTCGGAGTTGCACGACCGTCTCAAGGCGATTGCCGAGGATGAGGGCTGGGTCGTGGTGGCGGACGGCAACAACGCCAGTGATGTGGGCGACTTCCGCCCCGGCATGGAGGCGGCGCGTGCGCGCGATGTGCGTTCGCCGCTGCTGGAGGCGGGCATCACTAAAGCGGAGGTGCGCCAGATCTCCAAGGCGCTGGGCATGCCGGTATGGGACAAGCCCGCCATGGCCTGCCTGTCGTCGCGTGTGCCGCACGGCACGCCCATCACGCCGGAGCTGCTGCGCCAGATCGAGGCGGCGGAAGATGTGCTGGTGGAGCTGGGCTTCAGCCAGTTCCGCGTGCGCCATCACGGCGACATCGCCCGCCTGGAGTTGCCGCTGGAGGAGTTCCCGCGCGCGCTGCAATACCGCCAGGCCCTCGACGAGGGCATTCGCCAGGCGGGCTATCGCTTCGTGGCGCTGGATTTGGCGGGCTTCCGCAGCGGCTCGCTCAACGGGGCCGCGCAGGGAGCCGTAAACGGGGAGGTTAGCGGCGTCGTCATCCCCCTCAGCGAGTTGGCGACGCTATGATCGCGTATGTGGACATGCCCTCGGGCATTTCGGGCGATATGTTCTTGGGCTGCCTGGTCGATGCGGGCTGGCCCTTGGACGAGCTAAAGGCTTTGCCGGCGCGGCTAAAATTGCCCGCAGACGCGTGCGCCCTGTCGCAGGAGCGCGTGATGCGCGGCCCGCTGGCGGCAACGCTGGTGACGGTCGACGCGCCCGAAACGCACGTGCATCGCCACCTGGGCGATATTGAGGCCATCATCGCCGCCGCCGACCTGCCCGTGACCGTGCAGGCGCGGGCGACGGCGGTCTTCCGTCGTTTGGCGCAGGCCGAGGCCGCGGTGCATGGCTTCACGCTCGAGGAGGTTCACTTCCACGAAGTCGGGGCAATCGATGCCATCATCGACATTGTGGGCGTGTGCGCCGGGCTGGAGGCGCTGGGCATCGAGGCGCTCTATGCCTCCTCGCTTCCGCTGGGCGAGGGCTGGACTATGAGCGCGCATGGGCGCATCCCCCTGCCCGCCCCGGCGACGCTGGCGCTGCTGGCGGAGGCGGGCGCGCCCACGCGGTCCGCGCCCGGCCCCGGCGAGCTGGTGACGCCGACCGGCGCAGCGCTCTTGGCTGAATTGGCGGAGTTCCGCCAGCCGCCCATGCGCTTGCAGCGCATCGGGCTGGGCGCCGGGCGCAAGCAGTTCGAGTGGCCCAACGTGGCGCGGCTGTGGCTGGGTGAGGCGGATGTGGTGCAGTCAGCCGAATCCGCCGCGGCTTATGGCGCGCCTGCCAGCCATGTGCTGCTGGAGACGAACATCGACGACATGAACCCGGAGCTGTACGGGGTCATCAGCCAACGGCTGTTTGACCGCGGCGCCGCGGACGTGTGGACGACGTCGATCCAGATGAAGAAGGGACGGCCCGCGGCGATGCTGAGCGTACTCGCCCCGCTGGCGTTGGAGACGACTTTGGCCCAGGCGCTGCTGCATGAGACGACGACGCTGGGCGTGCGCGTGCATGCGGTGCATCGGCATGAGGCGGAGCGTTCCGTCGCCATGGTGAGTACGGAGTTCGGCCCGCTGCGCGTCAAGCTGAAGTGGGTGGACGGCGCGCTGATCGGTGTCAAACCTGAATTCGAGGACTGCGCGCGCTTGGCGCAGGAGTGGAACGTGCCCGTGCGCCTGGTCAACGAGGGCGCGCAGGCCGCGGCGTACCGGCTCTATGGGCGGGATGAGGCGTAGGGCGAACATATCGAGTACGCATATAGCGTACACATGTTGCGTATACATGCTTTGCAAGATCACGAAAGGAAAACAGCACCATGATCCGTAAACAACCATTTGGTCGCACCGGGCACATGAGTACGGTCACGCTCTTCGGCGCGGCGGCGCTGGGCAGGGTGACGCAGGCCGAGGCCGACCGCACGCTCGACCTGCTGCTGGAGTATGGCGTGAACCATATCGATACCGCCGCCAGCTACGGCGATGCCGAGCTGCGCATCGCGCCGTGGATGAAGAACCATCGCAAGGATTTCTTCCTGGCGACCAAGACCGGCGAACGCACCTATGACAAGGCCAAGGAAGAGCTGCATC
>JBBSBO010000498.1:0-3154 GCA_038251215.1 Caldilineales bacterium | reverse complement strand
TCTCGCTTACGGCGTCCTCAAAACCGGCAAACCTTTCGATCCTCTCTACCTTTCTGCACCAGCCGACCCTTGACTTGCAACACAATATCTTTGCGGTTGGCTGTTTGTCCTGCTTTTATGTCCGCGTGGTATACTGTTTGATACAGTTGAGTGGATGGCCCGGCTGGATTTCCCGCAGCCGCCCGTGTGCTGGGCGGTTTTTGTGGGGAGAGTTCCTTCGCAGAAGCGAGCCGGGCATTTTGTATCTTGCCGTTGTATCTTGCGGCTGTGTTTTGTAAGTTGATCGTGTGGTTGCGCAGTGACGTATTGGGGGTATATGGGACAAGCAGAAGCGGTAATGGCAGTAGGGACAGGCATCAGCGAAGTGCGCGCGGATATCCGCAATGTGGCGATCATCGCCCATGTCGACCACGGCAAGACGACGCTGGTCGACGGCATGTTGCGCCAGACGAATGTGTTTCGCAGCAATCAGCAGGTGATGGAGCGCGTGCTCGACTCTAACGATCTGGAGCGTGAGCGCGGCATCACCATTTTGGCTAAGAATACCGGCATTGTCTACGACGATGTGACGATCAACATCGTCGACACGCCCGGACACGCCGACTTCGGCGGCGAAGTCGAGCGTATTATGAACATGGTGGACGGCGTGCTGCTGCTGGTGGACGCCGTGGAAGGCCCCATGCCGCAAACGCGCTTTGTCCTGCGTCAGGCGCTGGACAAGGGCATCAAGGCCATCGTCGTGATCAACAAGGTGGACCGGCCGGCGGCGCGGCCCGACTTCGCCGTCAACGCCACCTTTGACCTCTTTGTGGACCTGGGCGCAAGCGAGGAACAGGCCGACTTCCCCGTGATCTACACCAAGGCGCTGGAGATGCGCGCCGGCTATGCGCCCGACGACTTGGCGGAGGACCTGCGCCCGCTCTTCGACACGATCCTAACGCATCTGCCCGGCCCCACCGTCGAGCGCGAAGGCCCGACGCAAATGCAGGTCACCACCCTGGAACACAGCAGCTATGTGGGCAAAATCGCCATCGGACGGCTGCGCCGCGGCACGCTCCAGGCCGGGCAGGCGCTGTCGCGCATCTTGCCGGATGGCACGATCATCCCCGGCAAGGTGAGCCAGGTCTTTATCTTCCGCGATCTCAAGCGCGTGGAAATTGAGTCGGCGGAGGCCGGCAACATCGTGGCGGTGGCGGGCATCCCCGACATCGGCATCGGCGATACGCTGACCGACCCGGATTTCCCGGAGATGCTGCCGCCGATCTCGGTGGAAGAGCCGACCGTACGCATGACCTTTAGCGTCAACGACAGCCCTTTCGCCGGGCGCGAGGGGCAATATGTGACCAGCCGCCATCTGCGCACGCGGCTGATGAACGAGCTGGAGCGCAACGTCGCCATGCGCGTGCAGGAGACGGGCGCGGCCAACGACTTCGTGGTCTCCGGCCGCGGCGAGCTGCACCTGGCGATCCTGATCGAGACGATGCGCCGCGAGGGCTATGAGTTCGCGGTCAGCCAGGCCGAGGTCATCTTCCGCGAGCGGGGCGACATCCTGCTTGAGCCTGTGGAAAAGGTCTATCTGGAACTGTCCGAGGAATACCTAGGCGCGGTGTCGGAGATGTTGGGCCAGCGGCGGGCGCGCATGGAAAATATCCGCTACGGCGATGACGGCACGGTCTATTGCGAGTACCTGGCGCCGACGCGCGGGCTGCTCGGCTTTCGCCAGCCTTTCCTCAACGCCACGCGCGGCACGGGCCAATTGCACACGCTCTTCAGCGACTACGAACCCTATTTGGGTGACATCGAGATGGCACGGCGCGGTTCGCTGGTGGCGCTGGAGGACGGATCCGTCACCTCCTACGCGCTGATGGACCTGAAACAGCGCGGCACCTTCTTTGTGCAGCCTACCGACGAGGTCTATGCCGGGCAGGTGGTGGGACGGCACATTCGCGACGAAGACCTGGTGATCAACATCTGCCGCACCAAGCAGCTCACCAACTACCGCGACAAGCCCAAGCGCGATATAGACGGCATGGAAGCGCCCGTGATCATGTCGCTGGACGACGCCATGGAGTATCTGAGCAACGAAGATCTGCTGGAGGTGACGCCGACTTCGCTGCGCATCCGCAAGAAGGAATTGCGCCACGATACCCGTATGCGCGACGCCAAGCGCGCCAGCCTGGCGAAGGGGTAGGGCGGCACGGGCAGGGCGCACATTTAGCAATCCAGCAACAAACCATACAGGGAGGCAAGCATGAAGTGGCAACCGGCAGACGCACGGTATGACGAGATGCAATATCGCCGCAGCGGGCGCAGCGGGCTGAAGCTGCCCGCGGTGTCGCTGGGGCTGTGGCACAACTTCGCCGGCGTCGACACCTACGAGAACGCGCGCGCCATGGCGTTGCGCGCCTTCGACCTGGGCATCACGCACTTCGACCTCGCCAACAACTATGGGCCGCCGCCCGGCTCGGCGGAAGAGACCTTCGGGCAGATTCTGCGCAAGGAACTGGCTCCGCATCGCGACGAGCTGATCATTTCGTCCAAGGCCGGCTATTTGATGTGGCCCGGGCCGTATGGCGAATGGGGTTCGCGCAAGTACATGGTTGCGAGCTTGGACCAGAGCTTGCAGCGCATGGGGCTGGAGTATGTGGACATCTTCTACAGCCACCGCTTTGACCCGGAGACGCCGCTGGAAGAGACAATGACGGCACTGGATGCCATCGTGCGCCAGGGCAAGGCGCTGTATGTGGGCATTTCCTCCTATTCGCCGGAGGATACGCGCCGCGCGGCGGCCATTCTGCACGAGTTGGGCACGCCCTGCCTGATCCACCAGCCCGCCTACAGCATGTTCCGCCGTTGGGTGGAGGATGGGCTGCTGGATGTGCTGGAGGAGGAGGGCATCGGCTGTATCGCCTTCTCGCCGCTGGCGCAGGGGCTGCTGAGCAATAAGTACTTGCAAGGCATACCGGAAGACTCGCGCGCGGCCAAATCGCACTTTCTCCAGCGCGATCAGATCACGCAGGAGCGCCTGGCGCAGGTGGAGCAGCTGAACCGGATCGCGCAGGCGCGCGGCCAGTCGCTGGCGCAGATGGCGATCGCATGGGTGCTGCGCCACCCGGGCATGACCTCGGCGCTGGTCGGCGCCAGCCGCATCAGC
>JBBSBO010000497.1:0-3160 GCA_038251215.1 Caldilineales bacterium | reverse complement strand
GTCGCCGATACCGCCAACACGCGCCCGCCCGCCGTGTACGGTTCTCCCTGGCGCAGTGTCGTGCCCGCCTGAAAGACGACGACGCCCTCCTGCGCTTCCGCCCGCTCGATGCCGTCGATCGGCAGCCCGGTCGCGTATTTGGCGGGATAACCGCCGGACGCCAGCACCACGGTCAGCGCGGCTTCGTCGCGCCAGCGGATCGGCGTATCGGCCAAGCGCCCCTGCACACACGCCAGCATGATCTCCAGCAGGTCGCTGTCGAGCAACGGCAGGATCACCTGTGTTTCGGGGTCGCCGAAACGGCAGTTGAACTCCAACACTTGCGGGCCGTCTTCGGTCAGCATCAGCCCGGCATAGAGCACGCCCACATACGGCGCGCCCTGCGCAGCCAGCCCCGCGAGCGTGGGCAGCAGCACTTCTCGTTCCACCTGCTCCAGCAGCGCGGGCGTCGCCAAGGGCGAAGGCGCGAAGGCGCCCATGCCGCCCGTGTTCGGCCCGCGGTCGCCGTCCAACAGCCGCTTGTGATCCTGCGCCGGCGGCATGATGCGCACCGACTCGCCGTCGCAGAAGGCCAGCACCGACAGCTCCGGCCCCGTCATGCGCTCCTCGATCAGCACGGCGTCACCCGCCGCGCCGAACTCGCGCTCGACGAGGATGGCGTGCAACGCCTGGCGCGCCTGCGCCTGGCTCTCGGGCAGGATCACGCCCTTGCCCGCGGCCAACCCGCTGGCTTTGATCACCGGCACGTCGCGCAGCGTCGCCAAATACGCGGACGCGGCATCCATGTCGCTGAAAATCTCCGCGCGCCCCGAGGGAATGCCCATCTCCTGCATAAAGCGCTTGGAAAACGCCTTAGAGCCTTCAATCTGCGCCGCGGCCTGCACCGGCCCAAAGGCGGGCACATCTACGGCGTGGAGTGCATCCGCCAGCCCATCCGCCAAGGGCGCTTCCGGCCCTATAACGGCCAAATCAATCTGCTGCGCCACGGCGAAATCGCTCAGCGCCCCGATATCCTCCGCCGCGATGGCGACATTCTGCGTGCGGGGCAATGTGGCTGTCCCGCCATTGCCCGGCGCCACGAACAGCGTGCGCAGGTGCGGCGACTGGCACAGTTTCCACGCCAGCGCGTGCTCGCGCCCGCCGTTGCCCACCAACAAAACCCGCACGATCCCTCCCCTGCCTCGCCGGCTCGCCGCCGCCCTACGTAATGCGGCCAAGTTTCTGCCCAGTTTACCGCAAATGCGCCGCAACCGGCTAAACGCCGGATGTTATATAGAGGCATTCGCGCCGAATTAGCTGTTGCGGCTGTTTTGCCGGATAAGAACTTGCCCCTCCTATGCCGCTCTGTTTGGCGATCATGCGCCGTGTGCTATACTGCGAGCAATTCAGACTATCCGAGACCAACCTGCGCAAGCGCATTGCGCCCAGCCATCCGCCGGCGCACCGGCAGCAGTGATCGCCATGAACAATACCCGCACGCCACTTCTCGCAGTCCTCGGCCCTGTGTTGGGGGTCATCGTCCTGATCTGGGTCATCAACCTGGGCCTCAACCAGGTGCGCGCCACCCAGGAAGAGATCAAGCTGAACGCCCGCCAAGAGAACTTGGCGGCGGCGGAGCAGCCGGCCGAGGTCATCACCTCGCCGCAGGCGGCCGGCGACACGGCCACGCTCACCGCAGCAGAATCCATCACCACGGCGATTGAAGTGCTGCCCGTGGACACCGTGACGCAGGCGCTCGACATCCTGCCCGTGACAGGCGTTACCGCCACGCAATTCCTCACATCCGATCAGGATATTGAGGCGGGCGCGTTCGTCGCCGATGCAGTGACGAACACGGCGACGAACACGGTGACGAGTACAGTCACCGGCACGGTCAGCATAACAGACTCGACAGCAGTCACTGCCGCCGTTCCCCTCAGCGAAACTGAGCCGGTCACGACAACGCCCTAGCCGGGCTTTGTCCGAGTGAGAAATTCAAGGCGAGTTGCCTGTTAAAGGGCTTCTCGCCTTTTTCGTTGCACGCGACGCGACCGCCCCCAACCTGCCCCCGTCTGGAGGAGGAATGCTGTTCTATAACGACGCCTGTATCAGCTTCCCGCCAACTCGGCTAACTTCGGCCCGATTCACTATGACTTTGAACTAGACAACCTAACCTGGCACAACGGACACATCGGCGTTCTCGACTTCGACGACTGCACGCAGCATTGGTTTGCAGCCGACATCGCCTATGCACTGCGCGACCTGTTCGAGGACAATATGGCCCAGGTCGACCTATCCCACCCCGCGCTGCAGGCTTTCGTGCGCGGCTATCGCACCGCCCAACCCATCGCCGACGAAGAACTGGAGCGACTCCCCCTCTTTCTCCGTCTGCACAACGTGGTCCAATTCGCTCGCATCACGCGCAGCCTCGAAGCCGGCCCGTTGGCGGAGGAGCCGGAGTGGATGTCCAACTTGCGCATACACTTGCTCGGCCTCCTCGCCAAGTTACGCGCCGGGTTCGCAAGCACGCCTTACCCCAACGAATAATCCGTTTCCGATAGGCGTCCCAATTTGACAGATTTTCCGGCCCGGCATATACTCCCCCCTAGTATATTCAATCAACCGAGAGGAGAGTTGATTTATGCCCCTATATGAATTCGTGTGTGAGGAATGCGGCGGCGCCTTCGAGTTGCTCGTCGGCTTCTCGCAAGCTGACCAGCCTCAAGTTTGTCCCAAGTGCAAGGGCCGGCAGACGCACCGCAAAGTCTCGACGTTCGCCATGGGCGGCGGCGCTACGCGCAGCATGGGCGCGCCCGCAGCACGCCCTGCGCGCAGTCCATTTACCTGAGCGGGTTCCTGCTAAGCAAACAGTTTGTTTGCTCAAGGAGTTGTTTGCTCAAGGAGACAGGTTGCATGACGCTCGACGCCAAAGTCGAAACGAAACTGGAAGCCAAGCTGGAATCCGAGGCCGCCAAAGACACGCTCAAGGTGCGTCTGCGCCGCGTCGAAGGTCAAGTGCGCGGCGTGCAGAAAATGGTGGACGATAACCGAGATTGCCACGAAATCTTGCAGCAATTGGCTGCCATCCGCGCCGCGGTGCAAAACGCCTCCGAGTTGTTCTTGCAGACCTACGCCAAAGAGTGTTTGGCGCGCACCGACCAGATCGACGGCGCCGAGCGCG
>JBBSBO010000496.1:0-3161 GCA_038251215.1 Caldilineales bacterium | reverse complement strand
CTGGAGATGGCGATGAAGCACCTCACCGAGCAGGAGGGAGCCGGGGCCGCGAGCGTGATCGGCAACATGGAGGCCGTGCAGCGGGCCTTTTTAGACACGCTGCGCCGCTATGGCGTGACCCCGATCGACGCCCTAGGTCGGCCCTTTGACCCGAACCTCCACGAGGCGGTCGGCCAAATCCACACGGATACGACGCCCCCCGGCGCGGTGGCGGCAGTGGTGCAGACGGGCTATCAGGA
This sequence comes from Caldilineales bacterium, assembly GCA_038251215.1. GTDB lineage: Bacteria > Chloroflexota > Anaerolineae > Caldilineales > Caldilineaceae > JASGTU01. The sequence continues at coordinate 2,922 of JBBSBO010000496.1, read as the reverse complement.
GGGCGAACGACTGTTGCGCCCCGCGCGTGTGCTGGTGAATCAGGGCGGCGGATAACAGGTAGAGGGTAGCGTATGGAATATCGAGATTATTATAAGGTTTTAGGCGTCGCCAAAGACGCCGACGAGAAAGAAATCAAGCGCGCCTTCCGCAAGCTGGCCCAGCAGTATCACCCGGACAAGAACCCGGGCGACGCCCAGGCGGAAGCCCGCTTCAAGGAGATCAACGAGGCCTATACCGTACTCTCCGACGCCGACAAGCGCAGCAAGTACGACCGCTTCGGCTCGCAGTGGGAGCAGTATGAGCGCTCCGGCGGGCAGCCCCAAGACTTTGACTGGGGCCGCTGGGGCGGCGCCACGGCGCCGGGCGGCGGCGGGAGCAATTCGCGTACGGTATCGCCGGAGGAATTCGAGCAGATGTTCGGCGGGGCCGGCGGCGGCGCGGGTTTCTCCAGCTTCTTCGACACCCTCTTCGGCGGCGGCTATGGCGGACGCACCGGCACGCAGTATCGTCAGGCGCGGCCCAATACGTCCGGCTTCGGCTTTGACCCGCGCGTGGCGCAGCAGGCCCAGCCGCTTGCGCGCACGGAGGTAAACGTCGACATCACGCTGGAGGAGGCCTTCCACGGCTCCACGCGCATGTTGCAGACGGACGTCGGCAAGCGCATGGAGGTGAACATCCCGCGCGGGGTCAAGACCGGCTCGAAGGTGCGCATGCGCGGCGACGCCGAGCAGCCCGATATTTATCTGAAGATCAATGTCACGCCGGACGAGCGCTTCACGCGCGAGGGCAACGACCTGCGCGCCAACGTGCAGGTTCCGCTCTACACGGCGCTGCTGGGCGGCGAGGTGCAGGTTCCCACGCTGGACGGGGGGCTGATGCTCACCATTCCCGCGGGCACGCAGAACGGGCGCACGTTCCGTCTGCGCGGGCAGGGCATGCCGCATCTGCGCAAGCCGGACGAACGCGGCGACCTCTTTGCCGCCGTGCAGGTGACGCTGCCCGCCAAGCTGAGCGAGGAGGAGCGCAAGCTCTTCGAGGAGCTGCGCGCGCTGCGCCCCGCCTAGACCGATTGTCCGTCAGCACAAGAAATGACCAAGCCCGTCCCGTTTATGCGGGGCGGGCTTTTCTTTGCGCGCTTGGGGCGTCGCGAGCGGTTGACGCCGTAGTTGGGGACAAGCGTCACAGATCGGGACCGGCGATCATGTTAGCCTGCGAGCGGTTTGATTTATGCCTGTACGGCTCCCGCGAGACTAGAGAGGCTAGAGAGGCTGCCCAATGACCACGCCCAACCCCACGCCCCAAGACGGCTTTTTCCGTGCGGATGATCTGGAAACGAGATTGCTGCAGCGGCTGCCCTTTGCCGCCGCCATCGACCGCGTCGACGCCGCGCTGGTGCATTGGATGGCGCGCTATGGCATTACGTTGATGCGCGTGTCGCTCGGCGTGATCTTCATATGGTTCGGCGCGCTCAAGCTCGTACCCAACCTCAGCCCGGCGGAAGACCTGGTGAGCGCCACCATCTTTTTCGTTGACCCGCAGTTGTTCTTGCCCGTGCTGGCGGTGTGGGAAATCCTGATCGGGCTGGGGCTGCTGACCGGGATGTTCATGCGCACCACGCTGCTGCTGCTCTTCTTGCAGATGCCGGGCACAGCCTTGCCGTTGGTGATCTTGCCCGAAGTCACCTACACTGTCTTTCCCTTCGGCCTGACGCTGGAGGGCCAATACATCATCAAAAATCTGGTGCTGATCACGGCGGCTTTTGTGATCGGCAGCACGGTGCGCGGCGGGCGCATTGTGCCGACGCAGGAGGAGGGCGTGGCGTAGACCGCACTAGCTCTATGCCGCGAATATGCATACGCGACACTAACCTGTCTCAAGCGAAATTCTGACGTCACGCCGCTATGATAGAAGGAGAAAACAAGCGTTCTGATCTAGGACTGATACAACCAGGGAGAGAGGGCGGCGTATGCGACCCGACAAGATGACACAAAAACTGAGCGAGGCCATGCAACAGGCGCAGAACCTCGCCGAGCAATTCAACCATGCCACGGTGGACCCCGAGCATCTCTTGCTGGCGCTTTTGAGCCAGGAGGGCGGCGTGGTCCCATCCGTGTTGAGCAAGATCGGCGTCGACGCGACGCGGCTGCAGCGCAGCGTCGAGCAGGCGCTGGCAAGCAAGCCGCGCACCAGCGGCGCCACGGCCGAGGTGCGCCAGGGCCGCGAAACGGCCAACGTGCTGCGCGAGGCGCAGGACATCGCCGGCAACATGAAAGACGAGTATGTCTCCACCGAGCACGTGCTGATGGCGATGGCCTCGTCGGCGGGCAAGGTGCGCGATCTGCTGGCGCAGAACGGCGTGGACTACAACGCCATCATGCAGGCGCTGGCGGGCATCCGCGGCAGCCAACGCGTGACCACCGACACGCCCGAGGCGCAGTACGAGGCGCTGTCGAAATATGGCCGCGACCTGACCGAGGACGCGCGCAAGGGCAAGCTGGACCCAGTGATTGGCCGCGATGAGGAAATCCGGCGCGTGGTGCAGATCCTCCGCCGGCGCACCAAGAACAACCCGGTGTTGATCGGCGAGCCGGGCGTGGGCAAGACGGCCATCGTCGAGGGGCTGGCGCAACGCATGGTCAAGGGCGACGTGCCCACCGGCCTGCGCGACAAGCGGCTGGTGGCGCTGGACGTGGGCGCACTCGTCGCCGGGGCCAAGTACCGCGGCGAGTTCGAGGAGCGGCTCAAGGCCGTACTTAAGGAGATCACCGACTCCGCCGGGCAGATCATCCTCTTTATTGACGAGATGCACACACTGGTGGGCGCGGGCGCGGCCGAGGGCGCCATGGACGCCTCCAACATGTTGAAGCCGATGTTGGCGCGCGGCGAGTTGCACGCCATCGGCGCCACGACGCTGGACGAGT